>NZ_JBNCKT010000013.1:0-71677 GCF_049841675.1 Micromonospora sp. DT4 | reverse complement strand
ACCGCGGCTGCATCGACATCCGCACACCCCTCCCGCGGCCGGAAACGACGAGAACACGACCGCGAACAGGGATCATCCCCCCACAACCAGCCAGTCAAAACGATCCCGACGGCGTGTCACGAATTCGGCAGCAGAGTCGAAGCTGTCCTTCACGCCGGGGGTAGCGGCGAACCTGATCGGTCTGGCGGACCTGGCGGCGAGCGACGGTGATCGGGACGCCGCCCGTGGCCTGCTCGACGAGGCTGACTCCCTCGCGGTCGACAGCGGCGCGCACGGCATCGCCCGGTGGGTCGGGGAGGCCCGCGACGAGCTGAAACTCGCCTGATCGCGGTCGAGCGGGTGCGTTCGTCCGGGCGGGAGATCCGGCGGCGGTACGGCCGGCCGCGCAACGGCGGTTGTTCAAGCCGGTCTTCGTGAGCGTCGGGCACCGGATGAGCCTGGACAACGCCACCGCGCGGGTGCTCGCGTTGACTCCCCGCTACCGTCTTCCCACGACGACACGTACCGCCGACCGGCTCTGCCGCGACGCTCTCGCCCGGGCCGGACGCGGCGGCGAGCGCGGGTCGTAACCGTAACGCCGCCCACATGCCGACCGCTCTATGACCGGTGGCGGGGGTGGCCCGGTAGTAGCCTGACCGGCGGACCCCGCCCGGGGAGGAACGGTGAGGTGATCATGACGCTGCGTCGACGTGCCGCACGGCTCGCGACGGTCTGCGGTCTGCTGGTCGGCCTGGTGATGCTCGGTGCGTCACCCGCGCTGGCCGACGAGGACTCGGTCCGTGTGGGTGCGGCCAGCAGCTTCGCCGCGGGGGGTGCTCCCCAGGGAGTGAACGTCGCGGTGCGCAAGCGTTCCGAGGGGTGCGTCCTGCTGCGTACCGCTCTGGTTCTGCGCCTTGAGGGCCTTCGGCCGGATCAGGTTGCGGTCGAGGTCAACGCGGGTGGGCACTGGTTTCCGGTGAGCGTCTCCGGTGGTGGTGGCACCGTGGCGACCGGGCAGACCTCGCCGGCCAAGCCGACGTTGTGCAAGGGCAAGGGAATCACCGTGCGCTATCGGGTGGCGTTCGCCGCCGGTGCGCCGGGTGGTCGTCTCGCCGTGACCGGCGTGGGCGTCAGCGCCGCCGGGCAGGAGCTGGGCCGGGGCAGCGACGCGGCGAGGGTGACCGGTGGGCGGACGCCCGCGTCGCCCACCCCGACGCCGTCGAAGAAGCCCACCTCGAGCCCGACGCCTACCGAGGTCGCGGCGGCGGGCGAGGTGGTGGACCCGGCCGCGTTGGGTCCGGCCTCCGTCGCACCCTCCACGACGGCCGTGGCCGCCGAGTCGGGCGGTGGTTCGCCGATCATGTTCTTCGGCATCGCGCTGGTGGCGATCGGTCTGCTGTTGATCGTGCTGCTGGTCCGCCGCTTCCGCCAGGACCGCACGCCGGCCGACGAGCCAGGCCCGCTGCCGGGCAACCCCGGTGGCACCACCTACCGCGCCGGCGGGGGGTCGCCGGCCGTGCCCGGTCACCCCGGCCCGGTGTACGGCCAGCAGCCGCCGACGGTGCCCGTTCCCCGGCCCACTCCCGGGGGCGTCTACGGGGCGCGACCTGCCACGCCCCCGCCGGACGCCACTCAGTTGCTGCCGGGTGCCCCCGGCGCCCCGGGTGCCCGGCCGGGGCCCGATGACCTCGACGGCGGCGACCACACCGTGTTCATGCCCCGGCTCCCCGGCTGAGCGGGGCGGGGCCCGGTCGCTCCGATACGCTCAGGTTCGTTGGAAACCTGCGGCCAAGGAGCGGAACTAGTGTCTGATCTGTCCCAGATCGTCAAGGCGTACGACGTCCGAGGGACGGTGCCGGACCAGTGGGACGAACGGGTCGCCGAGGCGCTCGGGGCCGCCTTCACCCAGCTGCTCAACGCCACTGACGAACCCGGCGACGCCGTTGTTGTCGGGTACGACATGAGGGCCAGCTCGCCCGGCCTCGCGTCCGCCTTCGCCGCCGGGGTACGGGCCGAGGGGCGCTCGGTGATCGAGATCGGGCTCGCCTCCACCGACCTGCTCTACTTCGCCTCCGGCTCGCTCCACCTGCCCGGGGCGATGTTCACCGCGAGTCACAACCCGGCGCAGTACAACGGCATCAAGATGTGCCGCTCCGGCGCCCGGCCCATCGGCCAGGACAGCGGGTTGGCCCAGATCCGCGATCGGGCGCAGGCGATGCTGGACTCGGGGACGTCGCGCCCGGCGGGCGAGCCGACCCGGCCGGCCGAGCGGCGCGACCTGCTCCCCGACTACGCCGCGTACCTGCGCAAGCTGGTCGACCTCTCCGGCATCCGGTCGCTGAAGGTGGTGGTCGACGCCGGCAACGGAATGGGTGGCTTCACCGTCCCCACCGTGCTCGGCGAGGCCGCCCTGTCGGCCCTGCCGCTGGAGATCGTGCCGCTCTACTTCGAGCTGGACGGCAGTTTCCCCAACCACGAGGCGAACCCGCTGGACCCGGCGAACCTGGTCGACCTCCAGCGCGCCGTGGTCGAGCACGGCGCGGACATCGGCCTGGCCTTCGACGGCGACGCCGACCGGTGCTTCGTGGTCGACGAGCGCGGTGAGCCGGTCTCGCCGTCGGCGATAACCGCCCTGGTGGCGGCGCGGGAGCTGGCCAAGCACCCGGGCTCCACGGTGATCCACGGTCTGATCACCTCCAGCGCGGTCGCGGAGATCATCCGTGAGCACGGTGGGGAGCCGGTGGTCGCCCGGGTCGGGCACTCCTTCATCAAGGCGGAGATGGCCCGCACCAACGCCGTCTTCGGCGGTGAGCACTCCGCTCACTACTACTTCCGGGACTTCTGGTTCGCCGACACCGGGATGCTCGCCGCGATGCACACGCTGGCCGCCCTGGGCGAGCAGTCGCTGCCGCTGTCCGAGCTGGCTGGCGAGTACGAGCGCTACGTCGCCTCCGGCGAGATCAACTCGACGGTCGCCGACCAGGCCGCGGCGGTGGCCGACGTGCGGGCCGCGTACCCGGACGCGACGGCCGACGAGATGGACGGGCTGACGCTGCGTTTTCCCGACGGCGCCTGGTTCAACCTGCGCGCGTCCAACACGGAGCCGCTGCTGCGGCTCAACGTCGAGGCGCCCACCCGCGAGCGGATGGTCTCGCTCCGGGACGAGGTGCTCGGCCGCGTTCGCCGATAAGATCGCCTGCGCCGGTCGGCACCGCCGCCGGTGATCCCGCACTCGTGGAAGGAGCCGTGCCATGGCCCTGGATCCGCAGTTGCTCGAAATCCTCGCCTGCCCGGACACGCACCACGCCCCGCTCACGTACGACGCGGAGGCGCAGACGTTGACCTGCACGGAGTGCGGCCGGATCTTCGAGGTCCGCGACGACGTGCCGGTGCTGCTGCTCGACGAGGCGCGCGGCGGCCCCGGGCAGCAGTCATGATCGACGGTACGGCCGGGGTCAGCGGGCGGCGCGACGCCGACGAGGCCCTGCTCGACAACCCGAGCGCGCTGGCCGAGCACGACCCGGGCGACATGCTGCGGCACACCGCCTCGGCCGGTGCCCAGGTGCGCGAGAGCGCGGCGCTGGCCGCCGAGGCGAACCTCGCGGTGCTCGCCGACGACGGGCGGCCCCGGGCCGTGGTGATCGCCGGCATCGGCACGGCCGGGCGTACCGGTGACGTGCTGGCCACGGTCGCCGGGCCGCGCTGCCCGGTCCCGATCATTGGGCACCGCAGCGCGGGCGTACCCGGTTGGGTGGGCGCCGCCGATGTGGTGATCGCGGTGAGCGCGTCCGGTCGCAGCCCGGAGGCGCTCGGCGCCGCCGAGGCCGCGCACCGTCGCGGTGCCCGGCTGGTCGCAGTGGGCGCACCGGACTCGCAGTTGCAGTCGGTGGCCGAGCGGGCCCGAGCGCCGTTCATTCCGGTGCCCCGACGGGCGCCGGCCCGGGCCAGCCTCTGGGCGCTCACCGTGCCGGTCCTGCTGGCGGCGCGTTCGCTCGGCCTGGTGAAGGTCAACGAGGCGGACCTGGCGGAGACGGCGGCCCGGCTCGACGCGGACGCCGACCGCTGCCGCTCCGCTGCCGAGTCGTTCGTCAACCCGGCCAAGTCGCTGGCTCTGGGCCTGGCCGGCTCGATCCCGATCGTGTGGGGCTCGTCGCCGCTGGCCACCGTGGCGGCCCGTCGGTTCGGCGACACCCTCTCCGCCAACGCCCGCTACCCGGTGGTCACCGGTGCGCTGGGTGAGGCGGGGCGGGGACGGGTCGGGCTGCTGGACGGCGTCTTCGGCGGCTTGGCCGAGGGGGAGCGGGACATCTTCGCCGACCCGTCGGAGGACGACGGCGAGGGCACGCGGCTGCGGCTGGTGCTGCTGCGCGACGGCGGGCTCAACGCCGAGGACGACACGGACGAGCCGCTCGCCGTCGAGGAGCGCCGCGCGGACGCGGTGCAGACTCTCGCCGAGCGCCGTGGCGTGCGGTGCGACGTGGTGACCGCCGAGGGCGGCTCGGCTCTGGAACGGTTGGCCTCGCTGATCGCCGTACCGGATTTCGCCTCGATCTACCTTGCTCTGGCACACGGGTTGGACCCGATGGCCGTACCGGCCATCACCGAGATGAAGGAGCTGTCGAACCAGTGAACGAAAGCAGGGGGCGGCGCGGCACGAACGTCACCACGACGCGAAGCGGAGTGGCAGCGTGAGCGCGAACGGCGGGACGAAGGCGATCGTCGCCGCCCTGCTGGCCAATGTCGGCATCGCCGTCACCAAGTTCATCGCGTTCCTGCTCTCCGGGTCCTCGTCGATGCTGGCCGAGGCGGTCCACTCGGTCGCCGACTCCGGCAACCAGGGTCTGCTGCTGCTCGGCGGCAAGAGGGCGAAGCGCGCGGCCACGCCGGAGCACCCGTTCGGGTACGGCCGGGAGCGCTACATCTACGCGTTCATCGTGTCGATCGTGCTGTTCAGCATCGGTGGGCTGTTCGCCCTCTACGAGGCGTACCACAAGTGGTCGCACGCGGAGGGCATCACCGAGTGGCAGTGGCTCCCGGTGGCGGTGCTGCTGGCGGCGATCGCCATGGAGGCGTTCTCCTTCCGGACGGCGATCAAGGAGTCCAACCACATCCGGGGCAAGCAGTCCTGGGTGCGTTTCATCCGGCGGGCCAAGGCGCCGGAGCTGCCGGTGGTGCTGCTGGAGGACTTCGGCGCACTAATCGGTCTGGTCTTCGCGCTGTTCGGCGTCGGCATGACGCTGATCACCGGCAACGGCCGGTGGGACGCCGCCGGCACCGCGATGATCGGCATCCTGCTGGTGGTCATCGCCATCGTGCTGGCCATCGAGACCAAGAGCCTGCTCCTCGGTGAGGGTGCCGAGCAGCAGGACCTCGACGCCATCGAGCGGGCCATCACCGAGGGCCCGGAGGTGGAGCGGATCATCCACATGAAGACGCTCTACCTGGGCCCGGAAGAGCTGATGGTGGCCGCGAAGATCGGCGTACCGGCCTGCGAGAGCGCCCATGACCTGGCCCGCGGCATCAACGCCGTCGAGGCGCGTATCCGCACCGCCGTGCCGATCGCCCGGGTGATCTACCTGGAGCCGGACATCTACAGCGTCGCCGCCGCCGAGGCGGGCACCGGCGCCGCCGCCGACACCGCCGTACCGCAGCCGGAAGACGCGGCGGGCGAGGCGGTCGGGCGGCCCGGGGTCTGAGACGGTGGAACCGCTGTACGGACCGATCCGGGACTACGCCTGGGGGTCCCGCTCCGCCATCGCGCTGTTGCAGGGGCGACCGGTACCCAGTGCCGGACCGGAGGCGGAGCTGTGGTTGGGCGCCCACCCGGGCGCGCCGGCGAGCGTGGAGCGCGCCGGGGCCCGGTTGAGCCTCTGTGACCTGGTACGCGACGAGCCGGGGCAGTGGCTGGGGCAACGGGTGGCCGACCGGTTCGGCAGCCGGCTGCCGTTCCTGCTCAAGGTTCTCGCCGCCGACGCGCCGCTGAGCCTGCAGGCCCACCCCGACGCCGAACAGGCCCGGGCGGGCTTCGCCGCCGAGGCGGATCTTCCCCCGGGGGAGCGCAACTACTCCGACCCGCACCACAAGCCGGAGTTACTGGTCGCGCTCACCTCGTTCGAGGCGCTGTGCGGGTTCCGCGATCCGGCGGCGTCGGCCGAGGCGCTCGCCGCGTTCGGTGTATCCGAGTTGGCGCCGGTGGTCGACGCGCTGCGGACCGGGCCGGCGGGCCTGCGCACGGCGGTGGCGACGCTGCTCGGCTGGCCGGTCGCCGAGCGCGACGGGCTGCTGCGGGCCGTCCTCTCGTCACCGGCCGACGGCCCGGACGCCGAGTTGGCCCGCCGGCTGGCGAAGGCCTATCCGGGCGATCCGGGCGTGCTGGTGGCCCTGCTGCTGCACCACGTGCGACTGGTGCCGGGCGAGGGGATCTGGATGCCCGCCGGCAACCTGCACGCGTATCTGAGTGGCTGTGGCGTCGAGATCATGGCGGCCAGCGACAACGTGCTGCGCGGTGGCCTCACCCCGAAGCGGGTCGACGTGGACGAGTTGTTGCGGGTGCTGCGCTTCGAGGTGCTCGACGAACCGGTCCGTGCCGCCCGACACGTCGGTCCGGGGGTGGACTGCTGGGCGGTCCCGGTGGACGACTTCGCGCTGCACCGGGTGCGGGTCGGCGCTTCGGTGCCGGAGGCCACCCTGGCGCTGCCCGGCCCCCGGGTGGTGCTCTGCGGCGCGGGCTCGGTGACGGTCGACGACGGCGCGGGCGCTCTGACGTTGACGTCCGGTCAGGCGGCGATCGGCACGGCGGCCGGCGAGCCGCTGCGGATCACGGGCGACGGTGAGGCGTACGTGGCGACGTCGGGTCTGCGCTGACTCGACACAAGTCCGACTTTCCCGGAATGGCTTGACTCGGCCTTGGCTGAGTGTGACTCTATGGGTACGCAGCGTTACCGCGACGATGGTCCGGCAACGTGCGGGGAACCAAACCGGGGGGATGCGCGGGGCGGGCGGAGGTGGGCAGCGGGTCTGTCCACCACCGACCGCCCCGTGCGCTGTCCGCCGCCCGTCCCCCGGCGGCCGTCGTCGGCGCGCGTAAGGTGGAGGATCGGCGCAGACATCGTTCGACAGGAGCTTTCATGACCAGCACCCTCCCGGCGGCCGCCAGCGGTACGCCGTCCGAGGCCCGGCCGAGCACGCTCGCCGAGGGCGACTTCAAGGTGGCGGATCTGTCGCTCGCCGAGTTCGGGCGCAAGGAGATCCAGCTCGCCGAGCACGAGATGCCCGGCCTGATGGCGATCCGGCGGGAGTTCGCCGAAGCGCAGCCGCTCGCCGGTGCGCGGGTCACCGGCTCGCTGCACATGACCATCCAGACCGCCGTCCTGATCGAGACGCTGGTCGCCCTCGGCGCGCAGGTCCGCTGGGCGTCCTGCAACATCTTCTCCACCCAGGACCACGCCGCCGCCGCGATCGTCGTCGGCCCGAACGGCACCCCCGACGCCCCTGCCGGCGTCCCGGTGTACGCCTGGAAGGGCGAGACGCTGCCCGAGTACTGGTGGTGCACCGAGCAGGTGCTCCTCTGGCCGGACGGGCAGGGCCCGAACATGATCCTCGACGACGGCGGTGACGCCACTCTGCTCGTGCACAAGGGCGCCGAGTTCGAGAAGGCCGGCGTCGTGCCGCCGGTCGAGTCCGCCGACTCCGAGGAGTACGCGGTCATCCTCGAACTGCTGCACCGCTCGTTGGGCGAGGACGGCCAGCGCTGGACCCGGGTCGCGGCCGGCATCAAGGGCGTGACCGAGGAGACCACCACCGGCGTGCACCGCCTCTACGAGATGCACCGCGCCGGCACGCTGCTCTTCCCGGCCATCAACGTCAACGACTCGGTGACGAAGAGCAAGTTCGACAACAAGTACGGCTGCCGGCACTCCCTGATCGACGGCATCAACCGGGCCACCGATGTGCTGATCGGCGGCAAGATGGCGGTCGTCATGGGCTACGGCGACGTGGGCAAGGGCTGCGCCGAGTCGCTGCGCGGCCAGGGTGCCCGGGTCGTGGTGACCGAGGTCGACCCGATCTGCGCCCTGCAGGCGGCGATGGACGGCTACCAGGTCGCCACCCTGGACGACGTTGTCGAGCAGGCGGACATCTTCATCACCGCCACGGGCTGCTTCGACGTCATCACCAACGAGCACATGGCCCGGATGAAGCACCAGGCCATCGTCGGCAACATCGGCCACTTCGACAACGAGATCGACATGGCCGGCCTGGCCAAGCGCTCCGACGTCGAGCGGGTCAACATCAAGCCGCAGGTCGACCTGTGGCGGTTCGCCGACGGGCACGCCATCATCGTGCTGTCCGAGGGGCGTCTGCTGAACCTGGGCAACGCCACCGGGCACCCGAGCTTCGTCATGTCGAACTCGTTCGCCAACCAGACGATCGCCCAGATCGAGCTGTTCACCAAGACCGAGGAGTACCCGGTCGGCGTCTACGTGCTGCCCAAGCACCTGGACGAGAAGGTGGCCCGCCTGCACCTGGGCGCGCTCGGCGCGAAGCTGAGCACGCTCACCAAGGAGCAGGCGGCGTACCTGGGTGTCTCCCCGGAGGGGCCGTTCAAGCCGGACCACTACCGCTACTGATCGACATCATCGAACCGGGTCGGCTGCTCGCAGCCGGCCCGGTTCGTCGTTCCCGCAGTCCTGCCCTCCGCGATCTTGCAGTTTCTGTTGTGGATTTGTGGCTGTGGCGCCGGTATGCCACCACAGAAGTGCAAGATCGCGGGGAATGTGGGGCGGGGTGCGGGTTAGTTGCGGCGGGTGGGGCGGAGCCAGGTCCACGCGCACCAGGCCAGCCAGCCCAGTGACACGACGGTGGCCAGTGCTCGCTGGCGCAGGGCGCTGAGCAGCAGCACCACGGCCAGCACCGCCAGCCACGGCAGGAGGGCTTTCACGACGGGGATCCTCGCACGGTCGGTCGGTGAACGGCGCACGGCGGGGTGTCGAAGAGCAGGTCACGGGAAGAGTGAGCTTGCCATGAACAACTTGACGAGGCTCCTGAACTGGAGGAAGGTATGGCTGCCCTAAGTTAGCGAAGGCGTGCCTAATGAACACGGAGCGGGGATGTTCGCCACCTACCTGATCGGCCTGCGGGAGGGCCTGGAAGCGACCCTGGTGGTCAGCATCCTGGTCGCCTTCCTGGTGAAGTCGCAGCGTCGGGACCGGTTGCCCCAGGTGTGGGCGGGCGTCGGCCTGGCCGTGGCGCTCTCCGTGCTGTTCGGCTGGCTCATCGAGTACACCTCGACCTCGCTGCTGGCCCGTTCCGAGGATCGCGAGCTGTTCGAGGCGATCACCTCCGTCGCCGCCGTGGTGTTCGTCACCTGGATGATCTTCTGGATGCGCAAGGCGGCCCGCACCATCGCGGGTGAGCTGCGCGGCAAGCTGACCGAGGCGCTGGCCGTCGGGTCGCTCGCCGTCGCCGGGATGGCCTTCCTCGCCGTGATCCGGGAGGGCCTGGAGACCGCGCTGATCTTCTACTCCGCCGCTCAGGGCGCGGCCGGGGACAGCGGGCCGCTGCTCGCCCTGATCGGCGGCATCGTCACGGCCGTGGTGCTCGGCGTGCTGCTCTACGCCAGCGCCCTGCGGATCAACCTCAGCAAGTTCTTCACCTGGACCGGCGCGCTGCTGATCCTGGTCGCCGCCGGCATCCTCAAGTACGGCGTGCACGACTTCCAGGAGGCCGGTGTCCTGCCCGGCCTCGGCGACCTTGCCTTCGACATCACCACCCTGCTCGACCCGACCACCTGGTACGCGGCGCTGCTGGCCGGCATGTTCAACGTGACCCCCGCGCCCACCGTGCTCGAGACGATCGCCTGGATCGGGTACGCCGTACCGGTCCTGGTGCTCTTCCTGCGCCCGACCCGCCGTACCCCCGCGCCCGGCGCGGCCACCTCGGCGCCGGCGGCGCCCTCCACGCCGGAACCGGCCGTGATGTCGGCGCCCGCGCGGACGTCGCCGCCCACCACCACCGTCACCGAGCGCGGGGCCGACGCCGGCGCCGAGGCCGAGGCGGCATCCGCGCCGCAGCGTGCCTGACCCCCACGAGGAGAGACAGCTCAGATGCGTACCACCCGATTCTTCGCGCTGGCCGCTGCCGGCGTGCTGGCGACGACCGGCATCGCCGCCTGCTCCAAGGGCGACTCCGGTAAGTCGGACGCGGCGGGCGGCCCGATCGTGGTCAAGGCCACCGACACCGCCTGCGACGTCGCCAGGACCGATCTCGGCGCCGGCACCGCCAGCTTCAAGATCACCAACTCGGGCGCGAAGGTCACCGAGTTCTACGTGTACGCCTCCGGCGACCGGGTGATGGGCGAGGTGGAGAACATCGCGCCCGGGCTGAGCCGCGAGCTGCACGTCGAGCTGCCGGCCGGCACGTACGAGACGGCCTGCAAGCCGGGCTTGAGCGGCAAGGGCATCCGGGGCGCGCTCAAGGTCAGCGGGTCCGCGCAGCCGCTGACCGCCGACGCCGCCCTGGCCGGCGCGACCGACAACTACCAGCGCTACGTGAAGAGCCAGACCGCCGCGCTGCTGGAGAAGACCGAGGAGTTCGTCGCGGCCGTGAAGGCCGGCGACGTCGCCAAGGCCAAGGCGCTCTACCCGGTCGCGCGCACCTACTGGGAGCGGATCGAGCCGGTGGCCGAGGTCTTCGGCGACCTCGACCCCAAGATCGACGGCCGCGAGGAGGTCATCGAGGAGGGGATGCAGTTCACCGGCTTCCACCGGATCGAGAAGGACCTGTGGCAGTCCGGCGACATCAGCAAGGACGGTCCGGTCGCGGACCAACTGTTGGTCGACGTCAAGGAGATCGTGGCGAAGGCCAACGCCGAGAAGCTCTCGCCGCTCCAGCTCGCCAACGGCGCGAAGGAGCTGCTCGACGAGGTCGCCAGCGGCAAGATCACCGGCGAGGAGGACCGCTACTCGCACACCGACCTGTGGGACTTCGCCGCCAACCTGGAAGGTTCCAAGGCGGCGCTGTCCGCCCTGCGGCCCGCCCTCGAGCAGCGCTCGCCGGAGCTGGTCAAGCAGCTCGACACCGAGTTCGCGAACGTCGAGGCGCAGCTCGGCAAGCACCGCGACGGTGACGGGTGGAAGCTGCACACCGCGTTGAGCAAGGCCGAGCTCAAGGAGCTCTCGGACGGCATCAACGCGCTCGCCGAGCCGATCAGCAAGGTCGCCGCAGTCGTCGCCCGGTGACCGGGACGCAGGGGGAGTCGAGTCGATGAACGTACGCAGGTTGACCCGTCGGCGGGCGATCACGCTCGCCGGCGCGGGGGTGGCCGGAGTCGCCGGGGTGGCCGCCGGCGCGGGTGCGCTCGTCGGCGGCTCCCGTGGCCCGGCGGCGGCCAGCGACCACCCGGCGGGCGCGGTGCCGTTCTTCGGCGAGCACCAGGCCGGCATCGTCACCCCGGCCCAGGACCGGCTGCACTTCGTCGCCTTCGACGTCATCACGAAGGACCGGGCCCGCCTGGTCGAGATGCTCGAGGAGTGGACGGCCGCCGCCGCCCGGATGACGGCCGGCCGCGACGCCGGTGTCCTCGGGGCGGTCGGCGGTATGCCGGAGGCCCCGCCGGACGACACCGGTGAGGCCCTCGGCCTGCCGCCGTCGCAGCTCACCCTGACCATCGGCTTCGGTCCGACGCTGTTCCGCGATGCCGACGGGCGGGACCGGTTCGGCATCGCCGACCGCCGCCCGGCCGCCCTCGCGGAGCTGCCCAAGTTCCCCGGCGACGCGTTGCAGGCCCCGATCTCCGGCGGCGATCTGTGCGTGCAGGCGTGCGCCAACGACCCCCAGGTGGCGGTGCACGCGATCCGCAACCTGGCGCGGATCGGCATGGGGGTGGTCAGCGTCCGCTGGTCGCAGCTCGGCTTCGGCCGTACGTCGTCGACCTCCCGCGACCAGGCGACCGCCCGCAACCTGTTCGGTTTCAAGGACGGCACGGCCAACCTCAAGGCCGAGGAGACCGACCTGCTCCGCGACCAGCTCTGGGTGCAGCCCGGCGATGGGCCGGACTGGATGACGGGCGGGTCGTACCTGGTCACCCGCAAGATCCGGATGATCGTGGAGACCTGGGACCGGACCCCGCTGGCCGAGCAGGAGGAGATCGTCGGTCGGACCAAGGGCAGTGGCGCCCCGCTCGGGCGCAGCAAGGAGTTCGACGAGCCGGACTTCGCGGCACACGGCGACGACGGCAAGCCGCTGATCGCCGAGCACGCCCACGTCGCCCTGGCCCACCCGAGCCGCAACAACGGCGCGCACCTGCTGCGTCGGGGCTACAACTTCGTCGACGGCTCGGACGGCCTCGGTCGACTCGACGCCGGTCTCTTCTTCATCGCCTACCAGCGGGACCCGCGCCGGCAGTTCGTGCCGATCCAGACCCAGTTGGCCCGCCACGACGTGATGAACGAGTACCTGCGGCACGTCTCCAGCGGCCTGTTCGCCTGCCCGCCCGGCGTACGCGACGGTGGCGACCACTGGGGCCGGGCGCTCTTCGGCTGACCGGGGACGCTGTTCCCGATGGCGACAGCGCGACCGGCCGGAGGCGGCGGTGGCGCCGGACGCTGCCGAGGGGGGATCATGGTGCTAGCCGACCCTGGGCCCATCCCGGTGCTGGCCCTCGCACCACGCGGCGCCGCCGCCGCGGGTCGCGGTGACTGGATTGCCGGCGGCGCTATCCGTGCCGGGTGACGCCGGTCCCACCGAACTGAACGGGGATGCAATATTAATCCCATGAGAGCCCGGGTACTGGTGGTCGACGACGACCCCGCACTCGCCGAGATGCTCGGCATCGTGCTGCGCAGTGAGGGTTTCCTGCCCTCGTTCGTGGCCGACGGCGAGCGGGCGTTGGCCGCGTTTCGTGACAGTCGACCGGACATCGTCCTGCTCGACCTGATGTTGCCTGGAATGAGTGGTATCGACGTGGCGCGGTCCATTCGCGCCGAGTCCGGCGTGCCGATCGTCATGCTGACCGCCAAGAGCGACACCGTGGACGTCGTCCTCGGGCTCGAGTCCGGCGCCGACGACTACGTGGTCAAGCCGTTCAAGCCGAAGGAACTGGTGGCCCGGATGCGGGCCCGGCTGCGCCGTGGCGAGGATGTCGCACCGGAGATGCTGACCATCGGTCCGCCCGGCAACCAGATCACCATCGACGTGCCCGCCCACACCGTCAGCCGCAACGACGAGGAGGTGAAGCTGACGCCGTTGGAGTTCGACCTGCTGGTCGCGCTCGCCCGCAAACCGCGTCAGGTCTTCACCCGCGAGGTGCTGCTGGAGCAGGTGTGGGGTTACCGGCACGCGGCCGACACCCGACTCGTCAACGTGCACGTGCAGCGGCTGCGCGCCAAGATCGAGCCAGATCCGGAGCGGCCGGAAATCATCCTCACCGTGCGGGGCGTGGGCTACAAGGCGGGCACCGGATAGCCTGGTCACACTGTGTCGACCTCGCCGCCTCCGCACCCGCAGACCACCGCAGCCCGCCGGCTCGCCGCCGGCCGGGAGGTCTGGCGCGTGCTGAGCGGGCGGGTCGCGCGACTGCTGGCCCGGGCGCACCAGACCTGGCGGCGTTCGCTCCAGGTCCGGGTGGTGACCATCACGCTGGTCGCCTCCAGCCTGTTGGTGGGCGGTTTCGCATACCTGATCGCTGACAAGATCACGACGATCCTGCTCGACAACGCGCGCACCGACGTCCAACTGCGCCTCAAGGGCGGCGCGGGGTATGCGGCCAGGCAGGTTTCCCTCTACGGTCAGCCGCAGGAGGCGCAGCTCCAGGAGACGATCGAGGGCACGGTCAACTACCTGGCCGGCGGCGACCCCCAGCAGACCAGCGGCGTGGTGGTGGCCATCACCGCCGCCGACTACCCCACCATGATCCAGACTCGCACCGCACCGGCGGTCAACGTCCAGCCCCTGATCAGCAAGGAGCTGCGGGCCACCGTCGCCAGCGGCCGGGTGTCCAGCCAGATCCAGACCGGTCGCCTCACCGGCGAGCCGACGAAGTACCTGGTCTACGGCTCTCCCGTGCCCACCCGCTTCGGGCAGATCGAGCTCTACTACCTGGTGCCGCTGACCCGTCAGGACGCCACCGCCGCGGACGCCCGAGCCACCGTCGTCGGGACCGGCATCGCCCTGGTGATCCTGCTGGGGCTGCTCGCCGCCCTGGCCACCCGGCTCGTGGTCAACCCGGTCCGGGTCGCCGCGCGGACCGCCCAGCGGCTCTCCGCCGGCCTTCTCGACCAGCGGATGGTGGTCAACGGCGAGGACGACCTCGCGCTGCTGGCCGCCTCGTTCAACCAGATGGCGACCAACCTGCAACGGCAGATCCTGCGTCTGGAGGAGATGTCCCGGTTGCAGCGGCGGTTCACCTCCGACGTGTCGCACGAGCTACGCACCCCGTTGACCACGGTCCGGATGGCCGCTGACCTGATCTTCGCCGAGCGTGACGAGTTCGACCCGGCGGTGGCCCGCAGCGCCGAGCTGCTCCAGGCGGAGCTGGACCGTTTCGAGGAACTGCTCACCGACCTGTTGGAGATCAGCCGGTTCGACGCGGGCTTCGCCATGCTGGACGCCGAGCCGACCGACCTGGTGCCGGTGGTGCACCGGGTCGTCGACCGGTTGGCCGGGCTGGCCGAGCGGGTGGGCGTGGAGATCGAGCTGGACCTGCCGGGCACCCCGGTGATCGCCGAGGTCGACCCCCGCCGTGTCGAGCGGGTGCTGCGCAACCTGGTCGGCAACGCCGTCGAACACGGCGAGGCACGCCCGGTGCTGATCACCCTCGGCATCGACGAGACCGCCGTGGCCATCACCGTCCGTGACCACGGGGTGGGGCTGAAGGTGGGCGAGGAGAAGCTGGTGTTCAACAGGTTCTGGCGGGCGGACCCGTCGCGGGCCCGCCAGACCGGCGGTACCGGGCTCGGCCTGTCGATCAGCCTGGAGGACGCCCGCCTGCACGGTGGCTGGCTGGAGGCCTGGGGAGCGCCCGGCCAGGGCGCCCAGTTCCGGCTCACCCTGCCGGCCCGCGCCGGTGACCGGCTCACCACGTCGCCGCTGCGGCTGGTACCCGCCGACGCGGCCCTTCCGTTCGGCGGCCCCCGCGACGGTGGCCCGCTGGCCATCGGCCCGGGCGGCGGCCCAGCGCGGGCGATCGGCCCGGCGCCGGCCGACAGCGGCGAGCGGGAGGAGGTGCGCTCGTGAGGGCTCGACCACTGCTCGGCGCGTTCGGCGCGGCCCTGCTTCTCAGCGCCGGGTGCGGCATCCCGGCCTCGTCCGACGTACGGGTCGACGGCAAGGCCGGCACCGCGACCGAGGCCGGGTCGAGCAACGGCCGCAGTAGCGAGCCGCCGTCGCGGACCGCCAGCGGGAGCGACAACGCGGCCTTCGTGCGCAACTTCCTGTCCGCCGCCGCCGGCGAGCCGGATCGGGCGTACGAGCGGGTGAAGGCGTTCATCGCCCCCGAGCACCGGCCCCGCCTACAGGACAAGAAGGGCAGCGAGGTCGCGCTGACCGTGGTCCGGCTGCGCGAGACGGTCTTCACCTTCAACAGCGACTCCACCACCACCGTCAAGATCACGGTGCAGCAGATCGGCGTGCTGCGGACCAACGGCACCCTGGCGCCCCCGGTGGCGACCGAGACGCAGTACGAGTTCCGGCTGCGCAGCGCGGCCCTCGGCGGCACCGGCAACGACGAGCGCGCCGGCCAGTACCTGCTCGACCCGCCGAACGTGCTGCTGCTCAGCGACGTGGCCCTCCAGCAGTACTACCAGGACGAGTCGATCTACTTCTGGAGTTCGGACCGCACCCGGCTGGTGCCCGACCAGCGCTACCTGCCGTACGCGGTGCCGGACGAGCGCCGGGTCAACGAGGTCGTGCGCTGGCTGGTGGGCGGCCCGTCCGACTGGCTGCGTCCGGGTGTCGTCGGGTTGCCCGACGGCACCGAGCTGATCAACAACGCCACCGGCGCGAACAACCGGTGGGAGGTCAACCTGGACATGTCCGGCGACGACCAGAGCCGGGTCGACCAGGTGATCACGCAGCTCGCCTGGTCGCTGGGTGACCTGCCGGGCGAGCTGGAGCTGAAGATCCGGAACAACTCGCAGCCCGTGCAGGACCTCGACGAGCGCCGGGTCGCCCAACCGCTCTACCCCGTCCGGGAGAGCCCGCAGCGGTACGGCGTCTACGAGGGCGCGATCCGCCCGCTCGACTTCGCCGGCGAGCCCAGCGGCGTGGTGCCCCTGACGCCCGAGGTCAACCGCACCATCGTGTCGGCCGGTCTCGCGCGGGGCGTCAACCGGGTGCTCGCCGCGCTGGTGGTGACCGGCGGCAACGACCGGCAGCGACTCGCGGTGGGCGCCGGGGCGGACACCGTGGCCGCGGTCAGCCGCAGCGCCGGGGAGTACGCCTCGATCAGCCGTCCGGTCTGGCTGCGTACCGTCGACTCACGTCCCGCGCAGGGGCTGGTGGTGGCCGACGGCCGCCTCTACCGCTTCGACGAGGCCGCCCGGATGTCGGAGGTGCCGCTCAACCTGCCCTCGCCGGAGGTCACCGCGGTCGCCGCCGCGCTGGACGGTCAGCGGGTCGCGTTGATCGCCGGCGGACGGCTCTACGTCGCGGCGCTCAACCTCGACGGTTCCGGCAGCGGGGTGTCCATCGGCCCGCCCCGGGCACTGGCCACCTCGTTGACCAACCTGACCGCGGTGGACTGGATCGGGGAGGACCGGCTGGTGGTGGCCGGTTCGGCCGGCCAGCCGGCGATCTACGAGATCAGCGTGGACGGCGCCCTGGAGACGCCGCTGCGCACCGACGTGGGCGCCAAGGTCAACCACCTGACGGCGTACCCCACCAACCGCAGCGTGCGGGTGCCCACCGGGTCGTACATGTACGAGGCGAACAAGGTGGCGTACCGCAGCAGCCCGTTCGAACGGATCGAGCCCGAGCGTGTGCGGGATGTCCCCACGCCGCCGGCCGGAGTCCGCCCGAGCAACCCGTCGGCCCCGTTCTTCCTCTACTGACGTCGTGCGGGAGCTCTGGGCGGACCTCGCCGACCTGGTCCTCCCCGCGGACTGCGCCGGCTGCCGGGCGCGTCACCAACGGATGCGACAGGGGGTCTGCCCGGCCTGTGTGACGGCGCTGGACGCGTTGCGCCCCCGGGCGGCCCGGCCCACGCCCGCTCCGCCGGGCCTGCCGCGCTGCGTCGCCCTCGGCCCGTACGCCGGCCCGCTGCGCGAGGCGCTGCTGGCGTACAAGGAGCATGGTCGGCACGGTCTGGCCCGTCCGCTCGGCGCGTTGCTGGCGGAGGTGGTCGCGGTGGCGGTCGGTGAGGTACGCCCGGTGGCGCTGGTGCCGGTGCCGGACACCGCCGCGGCGGCGCGCGCCCGCTACGGCGACCACCTGGACCGGTTGGCCCGGCACTGCGCGACCCGGCTGAGCCGGTCCGGCTGGCCCGTGCGGGTGCATCGCCCGCTGCGCGCCCTGCCCCGACCCGACTCCGTGACCCTGGACAGCGCGGGCCGTGCCGCGGCCGCCGAGGCGGCTTTCCGTCCCCGCTCCGGCGCGTCCGGTGGACCCGGCCACTCGGGCGGCGGGCCCGTCGTGGTGCTGCTGGACGACATCGTCACCACCGGCGTGACGTTGGCCGCGGCGGCCCGGGTGCTGACCGCGACCGGATGGCGACCGAATGTCGCCGCGGTGCTCGCCGCGACCGAGAAAAGACACCACTTGTAACCGACCGTGTTTCCGTTTCACCCGTTGGTGTATGAGGTGCGAAAAATTCTGGGCGGTCTTGGCGACATGGGGTGACTGCCGGGCGAACAGCAGTTAGCGTTTCGCTGTCGGGGGTAGGAGTCGTTCCATCCCGTCCCTGGCGGTGAGAGGAGGCGTAGCCGTACTGACCGGTCGACGCCAGCGGGTCTTCCCACGGCGCACGACCGGGAAACCGGATCGAAGACGTCCGAACAAGGGAGGTCACGTGGACATCGTGGTCAAGGGCCGCAACGTCGAAGTGCCGGACCATTACCGGGTACACGTAGCCGAGAAACTCGCAAAGGTCGAACGCTACGACCACAAGATTATTCGCATCGATGTCGAGCTGTTTCACGAGCGCAATCCGCGCCAGGCCGAGCACTGCCAGCGGGTGGAGATCACCTGCGTTTCCCGTGGTCCGGTGATCCGGGCCGAGGCCTGCACGAACGATTTCTACAGCGCGCTCGACGCCGCCATCGCGAAACTCGACACCCGGCTACGCCGCGCGGCGGACCGCCGGCGCGTACACCGTGGTCGGCACGCGCCTATCTCCGTGGCCGCCGCCACCGCCGACCTGCCGGTCACGGACCTGGTGACCGCCCCGCTGTCCGCGCCGGCCGCCCGCGCCGGCACCGCCGTCGCGGAGCGCGTCGAGGAGGAGCCCGACCAGCCGTGGCACATCGCCCGGGAGAAGGTGCACCCGGCCGAGCCCATGACGATCGACGACGCGCTGTTCCAGATGGAGCTTGTCGGCCACGACTTCTACCTCTTCCAGGACAAGGAAACCGGCCGCCCCAGCGTCGTCTACCGACGTCACGCCTACGACTACGGCATCATTTCCCTCGACACCTGAGCAGGGTTCGATCCCGCCGAGCACGGGGTCGTGGCGGTCGCCCGTCACGGCCCCATGCTTCGTCAGCGCAGGTCGGCCGGCAGCAGAGCGAAGGTCAGGTCGTCGAGGCGAGCGCCTGCCAAACCGGGCAGACGACCGCGTTGCAGGCCCTCGCGCTGGAAGCCGACCCGCTCCAGCACGCGGTGCGAGGCGGTGTTCTCCGGTACCGTGCCGGCCGTCAGCCGGGCGAGACCGGCGGGCCCGAACGCCCAGGCCGCCAGCAGCCGGACCGCGCGGGTGGCGTACCCGTGCCCCCGCCAGCGCGGCAGCAGGGCGTAGCCGATCGACCCCTCGCCGCTGGTCACCTCGGTGTACGACAGGCCGCAGCTACCCGCCGGCTCACCGGTCGCCACGTCGACGATCAGGAGCCGGGCGATGTCACCAGTCAGCCAGGAACTCTCCGCCAGCCGGCAGCGCCGGTCGATCGACTCCCGCGTCGGTGGCACCGGCGGGGCCTGGTTGGCCACACACTCCGGCCGGCTGTGCAGCCCGTACATCGTCTCCGCGTCGTCCGGCGCGAGCCGGCGCAGCACCACCACCTGATCGATGAGCACCCCGTCGGGCAGGTCGGGCAGCAGCCGTGGGGTCGGGCCGGGCGGATCGCCGGAGAGGCGTACCCAGGTCAGCAGGTCGTGCTGGCCGCCGTCCCGGCGCTGGCCGGCCGACCGACGCAGGCCCTCGTAGCGGAAGCCGGCGGCCAGCGCGACCCGCTGACTGGCCGTGTTCTCCGGCTCGGTGTGCAGCTCCAGCCGCCGCGTTCCCGCGTTGAAGGCGTGCTCGCTCAGCGCGCGGGTCGCGGCGGTGGCCCGTCCGCGTCCCCGCGCCGCCGGCCGCAGCCAGTAGCCGATCTCCGCCTGACTCCGGGCGGGCGCCGGGTTGCTCAACCCGGTACCGCCGAGCAGCCGGTCGGTGGCCGGGTCCGCGATGGCGTACACGGCGCCGCCGCCGGCCCAGACCGCCGGTGCGCCGGCCTCGACCCACCAGCGGGCGTCGACCTCGGTGTACGGGGACGGCATGGTGGACACGAACCGCTGGCTGAGCGGGTCAGCGCAGCCGTCGACCAGGTCCGCGATGTCGCCGGCGTGAAACGGCCGGAGTCGTACCCCGTGCGCCTCGACGACCGGCGGCGAGCCCGTCACGCCAGGTCCTCGGCGAGCAGCGCGGCCACCCAGGCGTCGACCCGCTCACCCCGGTGCTGGACCCCGCCCCGGGCCGTCCCCTCGAACGTGAAGCCCGCCTTCTCGGCGGCTCGCCGGGACGAGGTGTTGCCCACGTTCGCCTTCCACTCGATGCGGGCCAGTCCCAGCGTGGTGAAGCCCCAGGCGCTCAGCGCGATCAGCGCCGCCGGCAGATGACCCCGCCCGCGGACGGCCGGGGCGGTCATGAAGCCCACGTCCGCGAGCAGCGGGTCGGCGGGGGAGAGCCGCAGATCCAGCGTGCCGACGTACCTGTCGTCCAGGTCGGCGATCACGAAGCAGGCCGCGTTTCCCCGGGCCCAGGCGTTCAGGACGGAGCCCCGGTATCCCTGCGCGTCGGAACGGTCGTACGGGTCCGGAACCGTGGTCCAGTGGATCGTCTCCGGGTCCCGGCAGGTCTGCACCACGGCGTCCAGATCCCGCTCCTCCATCGGTCGCAGTCGCAGCTCACCGGCCGCCGAGGTGGCGGACAGGGTCGGCTGTGGGCGGCCGAATGCGCCGGCCCGGCGAGCCGTCCGCCCACGCTTGCGCGCTCATCCGCGTGACGAAGTCGTGGGCGTGTTCGGAAAGGTATGGGCGGGGTACGGTGGTCCAACGCTGAATGTCCCGGTCCTGGCAGGCGCGGTGTACGCCGTCGGCGTCAGCCTCCCGCCAGGGTCGCAGCAGCACCCCGTCCTCGACGATCTCCACAGGCTCCACCCGTGCATCGTGCCGGAACGTTCGCCCTGGGCGTAACCGGATAACGTCCCGGGCGCATCCCGTGCGCGTGTTATGTCGGGTTCGGCGGAGTGGACCGCCGCCACCAGTGACCATCGCGCCGATGGAGCGCCTACGATGGTTCGAGACTGTCTAGGGGAGCGTTGATCCGTGTCGATTCTGGAAAAGGTCCTTAACGCGGGCGAAGGCCGCATGGTGCGCCGGCTCAAGGCCATCGCCGCCGCCGTCAGCTCGATCGAGGACGACTACGTCAACCTCACCGACGAGGAACTGCGCGGCATGACCGAGCAGTTCCGGGAGCGGCTCGCCGATGGCGAGACCCTCGACGACCTCCTGCCGGAGGCGTTCGCGGTGGCCCGCGAGGCGGCCGACCGGGTGCTCGGCCAGCGGCCGTACGACGTCCAGGTGATGGGCGGCGCCGCGCTGCACTTCGGCAACATCGCCGAGATGAAGACCGGTGAGGGTAAGACACTGACCTCGGTCATGGCCGTCTACCTCAACGCGCTCTCCGGCGACGGCGTGCACGTGGTCACCGTCAACGACTACCTCGCCCAGCGCGACGCGGCCTGGATGGGTCGCGTGCACGAGTTCCTCGGGCTGACCGTCGGCGTGGTGCTGCCCAACCGGCCGGCCAGCGAGCACAAGGCCGCCTACGAGTGCGACATCACGTACGGCACCAACAACGAGTTCGGCTTCGACTACCTGCGCGACAACATGGCCTGGTCGAAGGACGAGCTGGTCCAGCGCGGTCACAACTTCGCGGTCGTCGACGAGGTCGACTCGATTCTCATCGACGAGGCACGCACCCCGCTGATCATTTCCGGTCCGGCCGAGCACTCGGCCCGTTGGTACGGCGAGTTCGCGGGCGTCGTGGCCCGGCTCCAGCCCGGCACCGACGGCGAGGGCGACTACGAGGTCGACCACTCCAAGCGCACCATCGCGGTCACCGAGCGCGGCGTCGCCAAGGTCGAGGACCGGCTCGGCATCGACAACCTGTACGAGTCGGTGAACACTCCGCTGGTCGGCTACCTCAACAACGCCATCAAGGCCAAGGAGCTCTACAAGCGCGACAAGGACTACATCGTCAGCGACGGTGAGGTCCTGATCGTCGACGAGTTCACCGGTCGCATCCTGCACGGCCGTCGCTACAACGAGGGCATGCACCAGGCGATCGAGGCCAAGGAGGGGGTGGAGATCAAGCAGGAGAACCAGACCCTGGCCACGATCACCCTCCAGAACTACTTCCGCCTCTACAACAAGCTGTCCGGGATGACCGGTACGGCGCAGACCGAGGCGAGCGAGTTCAACAAGGTCTACAAGGTCGGCGTCGTGAGCATCCCGACCCACCGCCCGATGGTCCGCGAGGACCGGCCGGACGTCATCTACAAGACGGAGAAGGCCAAGTTCAACGCCGTCATCGAGGACATCGCCGAGCGGCACCAGATGGGCCAGCCGGTGCTCGTCGGCACCGTCTCGGTGGAAAACTCCGAGATCCTCTCCCAGCTCCTGCGGCGCCGGGGCATCCCGCACAACGTGCTGAACGCCAAGTTCCACGCCCGGGAGGCCGAGATCGTCGCTCAGGCCGGGCGCAAGGGCGCGGTCACCGTCGCCACCAACATGGCCGGTCGTGGCACCGACATCCTGCTCGGCGGCAACCCCGAGTTCCTCGCGGCCAACGAGCTGCGCCAGCGCGGTCTCGACCCGCTGGAGAACGAGGAGGACTACGCCAAGGCGATGGAGGAGGTCCTGCCCACCTGGAAGCAGGCCTGCGACGCCGAGGCGGACGAGGTCGCCGCCGCCGGTGGCCTGTACGTGCTGGGCACCGAGCGACACGAGTCCCGGCGGATCGACAACCAGCTGCGCGGTCGCGCCGGCCGGCAGGGCGACCCGGGTGAGTCCCGGTTCTACCTGTCCCTGCAGGACGAGCTGATGCGTCGCTTCCGGGCCGGCGCGGTCGAGGCGGTGATGGAGCGCTTCAACATCCCGGAGGACGTGCCCATCGAGTCGAAGATGGTCACCCGCCAGATCAAGAGCGCCCAGGCCCAGATCGAGGGCCAGAATGCCGAGATCCGCAAGAACGTTCTGAAGTACGACGAGGTGCTCAACAAGCAGCGCCAGGTCGTCTACGCCGAGCGGCTGCGGGTGCTCAACGGCGAGGACCTCTCCGACCAGGTCCGCAACATGATCGACGACACCGTCGAGGCGTACGTGCGGGGTGCCACCTCCGAGGGCTACGGCGAGGACTGGGACCTTGAGCAGCTCTGGTCCAGCCTCAAGCAGCTCTACCCGGTCGGCATCACGATCGAGGAGCTGGAGGAGGAGGCCGGCGGTTCCCGGGCCGGCATGGACGCCGACTTTTTGGTCGCCCGCCTCAAGGAGGACGCGAACGCCGCGTACGACCGTCGTGAGGAGCAGCTCGGCACCGAGGGGGTGCGCCAGCTCGAGCGGATGGTGCTGCTCCAGGTAATCGACCGCAAGTGGCGCGAGCACCTCTACGAGATGGACTACCTCCAGGAGGGCATCAACCTCCGGGCGTACGCCCAGCGCGACCCGGTCGTGGAGTACCAGCGCGAGGGCTTCGACATGTTCGCCACCATGATGGAAGGCATCAAGGAGGAGACCGTCGGTTTCCTCTACAACGTGGACGTGCAGGTCACCGAGCCGGAGCCGGCAGCCGACTCGGAAGAGGTCACGCTGCTCGACAAGCCGGTGGAGATCCGGGCCAAGGGCCTCAACCGCGCGCCGCAGCGGCAGGGCCTGCAGTACTCCGCTCCGACCATCGACGGCGAGGCCAGCCCCGGTGCCGTCGCCATCGAGCAGGAGCAGCAGCAGGCCCCGGCGCTCGGTGTGGGCCGCCCGGCCCAGGGCGCTCCGGCGGCACCCGGGCAGAGCGCGCCGTCCGCCCCGCAGCGGCCGGCCTCGGGGCTGCGTGGCCCGATGCTCCCGACCGCGGAATCGCGGCGTCCGGCCCCCAACCAGGCCGACGCCAGCAACGGCCCGTCCCGCAACGCGCCGTGCCCGTGCGGCTCGGGCCGCAAGTACAAGCGGTGCCACGGCGCGCCCAACGGCGGCAACTGACCTTCCGCGCGTCCCGATGGGCCCCGGCCAACAAGGCCGGGGCCCATCGTCGTCTCCGGCCCCGCCTGGTCCCGCTCGGCCCCGCCTGGTCCCGCTCGGCCCCGCCTGGTCCCGCTCGGCCCCGCCTGGCCTCGGCGCGCGGCGGCGGGGTCAGAGGACGTGCAGGGCGGTGCACAGCCAGCGGCCTCGCCGGTGTTCCAGGCGCAGCGCCATGGCCCAGCTCCGGCCACCGGGACCGCTCAGCACGGCGGCTGCCTCCACCGCGGCCTCCCGAGGTTCGCAGACCCGCAGTCGTAGCAGTCGCAGAGCCGGCCGCGTCGCCCGACGGCGCACCGGCCCGGCCCGCCCGGTCGCCCGCGCTAGTTCGGTGAGCAGTTCGACGGCTCGGCCCGGGTCGAGCAGGGGGCGTACCTGGGCCGGCGACCGATAGCCGTTGACCACCTCCAGACAGGTGCCGACGAAGCGGTGCGCGGCCCGGGTGGCCTCGGGGGCGGTCGCCGGTGGCAGGGGTGCGCCGGGGTGGCTGGCCGGACGCACGGTCGTCTGGCGCGGGGCAGTGCGGCGCTCCGCAGGCCGGACCGGATCCGGTCGTGTCGAGGCGAAGAGGTCGAGGGCGAGCTGGCCGTGGGTCGGCCCGGGCCAGTACGTCTCGTCCGGGTACGGCGGGTCGATCGGCGGGACGGGGCGCAGACGCACGGGTGGTCGGGAGGGCCCGGGTCGCCGTCCGCTCATCGCTGCCTCCCATTGATCTTGCGTTTGCCTTCGTTTGCCTTCTACTGCATAGATTCTGAGCGACATAGCGGCTCCGGTCAATGCGCAAGGCAGCGAACCAGCCGCAGGCCAGCATGATCCACTCCAGATCGTGAACGTGGCGGTATCCAAGCGGCTCGGACAGCCCCACTTCGGTGACCTGGAGTCGATTACCGCGCAGGGAGCCGGGCGGCTACTCCGGATCGCGGTCGACGAGGGGGTTGCCGCGTACCCAGTCGGCGGTCTCGGCGTACTTCTGCGCGATGTACTCCTCCAGCCGGGCCCGCTCGACCCGCCACTGGCCACGCCCGCCGATCTTGATCGCCGGCAGCTCCCCGCTGCGGACCATGTGGTAGACCTGCGAGTCCGACACGTTCAGCTCGGCGGCCACGTCGGAGAGCAGCAGGAACCTCGGCTCCACGGAAACTCCCGGGGTTGACGTCGTTTGCCTCAGTTTGCCACCGGCGACGCTCACCGCCCAGCGTCCATCACGGCCAACCGGTGCCGGACACACCGGCGGGAAACTTTCACCGAACGGAGGCGAGGTGTATGACGGTCACGGCGTGCGGAATGATCTGCGCCCGTACCGGCTACCGCCGGCACGGAACCGAGCGGGGAGACGACCGGTGACCGACGAGCTTGTCCGGGTGTACGTGCCGGCGACCGTACCGATGCTGGCCCGTCTGCGTGAGCAGGGGCTGACCGCAGACAGCGCGCACGCGGTGACGCCGGCGCTACGCGAGTGGTACGCCGAGGGTGACGAGGAGGAGTTGGAGTACGTCGCGTTCACCCGGGCCGCACAGGATGCCCTGCACCTGCTCCGAGCCGATCCGGCCGCGCCCCGCCGCCGCGTGGTCGTCTCGGTCGACCTGCCGCCCGCCGCGCTCGGCCGTGGCGACGGTGAGCTGGGTTCCAGCATGGTGACGTTGGCCGACACCGTGCCGGTGAGCGCTGTCGCGGCGATCCACGTCGACGGCACGGATGCCGTCGAGGAGGTCGCCGCGGCGGCCGACGTGGTGGCCGAGGCCGCCGCCGGCGACCCGGACGCGCAGTTCACCGTCGACGGCGCCGAGGATCACGAGTTGGAGTGGTACGACGTGACGGAGCTGGATCTTCTGCTGCGCAGTGCCGACTGAAGCCGCCGCGGCAGGCGGTACCGGTCAGTGGGCGGCGTCGGCCTGGGCCGGGTCGCCATCCGCGTCGCGGGTCACCGTGTCCGGCTCGTCGTCGGTGTGCGACGGGCCGAGCGTCCGGCCGAACGCGACGAGCGCGGTCAGCGCCCCCACGAAGAGCACCCAGATGCCGTTGTCCACCCGCGAGGTGCCCAGCGAGGTCTGCGCCACCGCGTCCGCCTCGCTGAGCGCGCTGGCCAGGTCCAGCAGCGACCGACCGCCGATCCGGATGATCACCTCGGCGAGCAGCAGGAGCAGACCCGGCCCGGCACCGGCCAGCAGGTACGCCGGCCAGCGCAGCGCGGGCGTCCGTGGGTCGCGCCGCAGGGCTCGCCGCCGCGCCCAGGTGAGGTAGCCGAAGGCGAGCAGCCCGGCCAGCAGGCCGCCGAGGAGCGACTCGGTGCGCGACACCCACTTGGCCGCGTCGACAAGCGACTGCTGGGTGTCGCCCGCGCCGAAGAGGTCGAACAGCGGGTCCCGTGCACGACTGAACGCCACCACGAAGATCAGCGTGCCCAGCGCGGCGGTCACCACCGCGCCGACCGCCGGGGCGGTCCGTGCGCCCGCGACCGCTCCACCGATGATCGCTGCCGCTGCGGTGGTACCGGCGATCACGTTCGTGGTCGAGGTGTCGAAGTAGGTAAGGTTGATCGCCACCGCGGCGGCCAGCCCGACCAGCATCCCGGCCCCGATCGCCCCAACGAAGCGCAGGGTCGTCGAGTCGCCGTACCGGCGGGACAGCAGGTTGCCGAAGGCCAGCGCGGTGGCCGCGCCCGCGACGAGCGCGGCCGAGATCACGCCGGGCAGGGCGAACGCGGACAGGCTGATCGCGGTGATGCCGGCCGCCGCCGAGGTGATGGCCTCCCGGGTCGACCAGAGCATGGCGGCCAGCCAGCCGAGCGCCAGCACCGCGAGCACCGCCGCGCCGGGCGCCGGGGTGGGCCGGCCGCTCGGGCCGGTCGCGTCGACCGCTGGCTGGTCCGACTCCGCGGCTGAGGCGCGGCCGGGCTGCTTGGTCATCGTCTCCCCTTCGAGGCGCCAGGTCACCGACCATTCAGGGTACGCGGGCCGCCGCGACCCCCACCGCACGAGCCACACCCGACGGGTACGCGCCAGCGACGTACCCCCGAAGGAACCGCAACGGCCCCACGAACCTCGACCGACGTCCCACCGCCGCGACCGGTAAGGGGAGAAGGGCCGGCCGGTCCTTCGATCGGGTGACGGTGGCGGCAGGACCAGCACCTTCGCGTGAAACAATCGCGGGAGGTCCCGCCGCTGCTCGGCCACCCGTGCGGCGTCCGGTGTCCGGCTATCCGGTCGGTGCCCGCGGGTCCGGTTTCGCCACCGCTGTCGAGATCGCCAGGAGCCTTGATGGATGCCGTGTTCTCCGTTCCCGAGCCGCGCAACGAGCCGGTTCGCAACTACGAGCCGGGCAGCGCAGACCGGGAACGGCTCCAGCGGCGGCTGACCGAGCTGGCCGCCGAGCGTGTCGACCTGCCGATGACCATCGGCGGGGAGCAGCGGATGGCGGCCGGTGACCCGATCGACGTGGTGCAGCCGCACAAGCACGCCCACATGCTCGGCGTGACCGCGCACGCCACCCATGAGGATGCCCGCGCCGCGATCAAGGCGGCCAAGGACGCCGCGCCGATGTGGCGGGCGCTGCCGTTCGAGGAGCGCGCCGCGATCTTCCTGCGCGCCGCCGAACTGCTCGCCGGCCCCTGGCGGGACACCCTCAACGCCGCCACCATGCTCGGCCAGTCGAAGACCGCGATCCAGGCGGAGATCGACGCGGCTTGTGAGTTCATCGACTTCCTGCGCTTCAACGTGCACTTCGCGCGGCGTCTGCTCGAGGAGCAGCCGGCATCGTCGCCCGGCGTGTGGAACCGCCTCGACCACCGCCCGCTGGAGGGCTTCGTCTACGCGGTCACCCCGTTCAACTTCACCGCCATCGCCGGCAACCTGCCGTCGGCGCCGGCGCTGCTGGGCAACACCGTGATCTGGAAGCCGGGCCCGACCCAGCAGTTCGCCGCGCACTTCACCATGCGGCTGTTCGAGGCCGCCGGCCTGCCGCCCGGTGTGATCAACATGGTGACCGGCCGGGGCGAGGAGGTCTCGGACGTCGTGCTCGCCGACCCGGATCTGGCCGGTATCCACTTCACCGGTTCGACCAAGGTCTTCCAGCAGTTGTGGAAGACCGTCGGCGACAACATCGCGCGCTACCGGGGCTACCCGCGACTGGTCGGCGAGACCGGCGGCAAGGACTTCGTGGTCGCGCACACCAGCGCCGACGTGGACGCGCTGCACACCGCGCTGATCCGCGGCGCGTACGAGTACCAGGGCCAGAAGTGCTCGGCCGCCTCCCGGGCGTACGTGCCGCGCTCGATCTGGGAGGGTGGCCTGCGTGACCGCCTGGCCGCGACCGCCGACTCGCTGACCTACGGCGACGTGGCCGACTTCGGCAACTTCGGCGGCGCGGTGATCGACGACAAGGCGTTCGCCCGGCACACTGCGGCGCTGGACCTGATCGCCGGTGACGACAGCTGTCGGGTGCTGGCCGGCGGCACGGCCGACGACTCGGTCGGCTACTTCGTCCGGCCGACGCTCTTCGAGTGCTCCGACGCCGCGCACGAGACGTTCACCACCGAGTACTTCGGGCCGATCCTGGGCGTGCACGTGTTCGACGACGCCCGCTTCGACGAGGTGGTCGCGCAGGCCGAGTCGATCGCCCCGTACGCGCTGACCGGGTCGGTGTTCGCCACCGACCGCCGGGTCGTCGACGCAGTCGGCGAACGCATGCGGTACGCGGCAGGCAACTTCTACATCAACGACAAGCCGACCGGTGCCGTGGTGGGGCAGCAGCCCTTCGGTGGTGCCCGCGCCAGCGGCACGAACGACAAGGCCGGCTCCTGGCTGAACCTGGTCCGCTGGGTGTCGCCGCGGACGATCAAGGAGACCTTCGTGCCGCCGACCGACCACACGTACCCCCACATGGGGTGACCTGTGGTGATCCGCCGGCGGCGTGCGTAGCGCCGCCGGCGGTCGGCCGAGGGCGAGCATCCATCGATAGTCCTCAACGGACAGTCTGCCGCCGACAGTGCACATAGGAAGTCCTGCCGGGTGGCAAACTGCCAAATCCTGGACGCCGGCAGCACAAAGTGGCAGCGTAACGGGCATGGCGGAATCCGGAGTCAACCCCACGGCGGCAGCCCTTCTCGGGCTGCTCCACGAGGGTCCCATGACAGGCGGTCAGTTGATGGCCGCCGCAGAGCGCCGGCTGGCGCCCTACTGGTCGATGACCCGCAGTCAGGTCTACCGCGAGTTGCCGGTCCTGGCCGAGCGCGGGTACGTGCGGCTCGGCAAGCCGGGCCCCCGAATGAGCCAGCCGTACGCGCTCACCGCCAGTGGGAAACGGACGTTCTCCCGCTGGCTGGCGGAGAACCCGGGGCGGGACACCATCCGCAACCCGGTCGCGCTCCGGATGGCCTTCGGCAACCTCCACTCGGCCAGCCAACTCAAGGGCCTGTACGCCTCAGCCAACGAATACCACACCGAGGCCCTCGCCCAGGTTCGGGAACAGGTCAAGAACGCCAAACGGGACGGCGAGACGTACGACGCCAGCGCGCTGGAGTTCGCCGTCGCCTACCACCGGGCGGCCCTTTCGTGGCTGAAGTCCGCCCCCGTCGGGTGAGCACCGGCGGGTTCCCGGACGCGGAACGAGCTGCGCCTTCCGGGACGCAGTGCCGATTTGGCGTCGACCTGCGGGGCTCGCAAGCTCACTCCTCGTCCGCGCAGTACGCTTGGCTGTCGTGACCGCTGCCGATTACGCCGAACAGCTCAAGGAACTCGACGCGACCCTGCGCAACATCGAGGCCGTCCTCAATCTGGACCGGCTGCACGAGGACAAGGCCCGCCTGGAGCAGGAGGCGTCCGCCCCTGACCTGTGGGACGACCAGGCCAAGGCTCAGCAGGTGACCTCGCAGCTGTCGTACGTCAACGGCGAGATCAGCAAGCTGGGCAGCCTGCGCTCGCAGCTCGACGACGCCCGGGTGCTGCTGGAGTTGGCCGAGGCCGAGTCCGACCCAGGTGTGCTGACCGAGGTCGAGGCGGAGATCACCGGGTTGACCAAGGCCATCCAGGAGATGGAGGTCCGCACCCTGCTCTCCGGCGAGTACGACTCCCGCGAGGCGCTGGTCGCCATCCGGGCCGGCGCCGGTGGCGTGGACGCGGCGGACTTCGCCGAGATGCTGCTGCGGATGTACCTGCGCTGGGCCGAGCGGCACGGCTACCCGACCGAGGTCTACGAGACCTCGTACGCCGAGGAGGCGGGCCTCAAGTCGGCCACCTTCGCGGTCAAGGTGCCGTACGCGTACGGCACGCTCAGCGTCGAGTCGGGCACCCACCGGCTGGTCCGGATCAGCCCGTTCGACAACCAGGGCCGCCGGCAGACCAGCTTCGCGGGCGTCGAGGTGCTGCCGGTCACCGAGCAGACCGACCACATCGACATTCCGGAGAACGAGGTCCGGACCGACGTCTACCGCTCCTCGGGCCCGGGTGGGCAGAGCGTCAACACCACCGACTCGGCGGTCCGGCTCACCCACATCCCCACCGGCATCGTGGTGACCTGCCAGAACGAGAAGTCCCAGCTACAGAACAAGGCCTCCGCGCTGCGGGTGCTCCAGGCGCGACTGTTGGAGCGCAAGCGCCAGGAGGAGCAGGCCAAGCTGGAGGGCCTGAAGGAGAACGCCGCCGGTTCGTGGGGCGACCAGATGCGCTCGTACGTCCTGCACCCGTATCAGATGGTGAAGGATCTCCGAACCGAGCAGGAGACCGGCAATCCGAGCGCGGTCTTCGACGGCGAGCTGGACGGTTTCATCGAGGCCGGTATTCGTTGGCGTAAGCAGCGACAGCTCGCCGGCGACAGTGTGTGACGGCACGCGGGCGGAGCGCGTCGTCGATCTCCAGGTGAGAGTCTGATTCGACGACGCGCGCCCCTTCTGTGGGGCGTGGGGCTTGGCTCAGTTGTTACACCGCGTAGACTCACGACCCGTGATTCAGCTTGAGCAAGTGACGAAGACGTACCCGAAGGCGTCCCGGCCTTCGCTCGACAACGTGTCCGTCTCGATCGAGAAGGGCGAGTTCGTCTTCTTCATCGGTCCATCCGGCTCCGGCAAGTCCACGATCATCAAGATGCTGCTGCACGAGGTGACCCCCAACAAGGGGCGCGTCATCGTCAACAGCAAGGACGTCACGTCGATGCGCTCCTGGAAGCGACCCCACTTCCGGCGTTCGATCGGCTGCGTCTTCCAGGACTTCCGGCTGCTGCCGAACCGTACCGCCTACGAGAACGTGGCATTCGCTCTCGAGGTGATCGGCAAGACCAAGGCGGTTGCCCGCCGGGTCGTGCCGGAGGTGCTGGAGCTGGTCGGGCTCGGTGGCAAGGAGCACCGCTACCCGCACGAACTCTCCGGCGGTGAGCAGCAGCGGGTCGCCGTCGCCCGGGCGTTCGTGAACCGTCCGCTGATCCTGCTGGCGGACGAGCCGACCGGAAACCTGGACCCGGACACCTCGATCGAGATCATGCGTCTGCTGGACCGGATCAACCGCACCGGCACGACCGTCGTGATGGTCACCCACGACTCCAACATCGTGAACCAGATGCGCCGCCGCGTCATCGAGATCGAGAGTGGCCGCATCGTGCGTGACCAGGCCCGCGGCGTCTACGGGTGAGCCGGCGCTCCATCCCGCACGCAGCCTGACGACGAACACCTCATGCCGGAGACCCGGAGGAAATCCCGATGCGCGTGAAATACGTCCTGTCCGAGGTACTGGTCGGACTGTGGCGCAACGTGACCATGACCATCGCGATGATCATCACGATGGCGGTCTCGCTGACCATGCTCGGCGCCAGCGGTCTCTTGTACCGCCAGGTTGACGACATGAAGGACCTCTATTACAAGAACATCGAGGTCTCGATCTTCCTGAGTCAGGAGGTGAGCGAGCAGCAGCGCACCGACCTGGACGCCAAGTTGAAGAACGACCCCCTGGTCAAGGACGTCATCTACGTCAACAAAGATGAGGCGTACAAGAAGTTCCAGGAGATGTACCAGGATGCGCCGGACCTGGTGAACGCGGTCAAGCCGGATCAGCTGCCGGAGTCTTTCCGGCTCAAGCTGAACAACCCGGAGCAGTACAAGAACATCTACGACCAGTACAAGGACACCGAGGGCGTCGACGAGATCGTCGACCAGAGTCGCCTCCTGGACAAGATCTTCGACGTCCTCACCGCGATCCAGAACATTGCTCTGGCAGCCGCGGTCGTGATGGCCATCGCCGCACTGCTCCTGGTGGCCAACACCATCCAGGTCGCCGCGTACAGCAAGCGGCGCGAGGTGGCGGTCATGAAGCTGGTCGGCGCGTCCAACTGGTTCATCCAGGCGCCGTTCGTACTGGAGGCCGTCGTGGCCGGCCTGATCGGCGCACTGCTCGGCCTGGTGGCCCTGGTGGCAGCGAAATATCTGCTCTTCGACGGGTCACTCAAGGCGTTGCAGGGCCTGCTGTCGCCGATCACCTGGGGTGACATCCTGTTCATCTTCCCGTTCATGGCCATCGTCGGTGGCCTGGTCAGCGCCGCCACTGCCTGGATCACCCTGCGCTTCTACCTGCGGGTCTAGGGGCCGTACGGGTCGCGCCCGTCGTCTGTCGGGGACCCTCCCGCCGCCGGAATAAGCGGCGCGGGAGGGTCCTTGTCAATGAGGCTTATTCGGGCGGCCCTCACGATGGCGCGACCTGCCCGACGGCCAGAGCCCGAATAAGCCTCATTCGGGTAGCATGATCGGTTGTCCGGCCGGGGTGACTCCGGCGTCGGACGGACCAGGGGAGGGGGTGGCGCCGATGCCACGGGAAAAGGGGCGCAAGGTGGTCGCCTCCAACAAGAAGGCGCGCCACGACTACGCGATCCTCGACACGTACGAGGCGGGCATGGCGCTGACCGGCACCGAGGTCAAGTCGCTGCGGGCCGGGCGGGCGTCGCTGGTCGACGCCTTCGCCCAGGAGCGCGACGGCGAGCTGTACCTGCACGCGATGCACATCCCGGAGTACACCCAGGGCACCTGGACCAACCACGAGCCCCGGCGTACGCGCAAGCTGCTGCTCAACCGCGGTGAGATCGACAAGCTCGTCGGCAAGACCCGCGAGGGCGGTCTGACGATCGTCCCGTTGCAGGTCTACTTCTCCGACGGCTGGGCCAAGGTGGAGATCGCCCTGGCTAAGGGTAAGAAGTCGTACGACAAGCGCCAGGACCTCGCCAAGCGCGACGCGGACCGGGAGATCGCCCGGGTGTCCGGTCGGCGCGGCAAGGGAATGGACGACTGATTCATCCCATTTGTCCAGGTCAGCGCGGTGGCTCGGGGCTCGGGATGAAAGCCGTTGCGGCAGGCGTTAGTCTTGTCAGTGCCGCCACAAGGCGGCCCGTCGAGGGGGTGACTGGTTTCGACTTCGTACGCAGCGACAGGGGAAGCGAGCCGAGGAAGCCGACGTCGTCTCGAGAATCGGTCGTCGGAAACTTATAAGCGCCAAGAACAATCGCGCTGACTTCGCTCTCGCCGCCTGAGGCGAGTAGCTAAGTCTGTCGGCCTGGGAACGCCTTCGTCCCAGTAGCCGACATCAGCTAGAAGGCTGGCCAATCGGACCCGGTCGCGGGGTCCGTGCGGCGAGATCAATCAGCGACTGGGCCCGTCACACCAACTTGCTCGCGTGAGCGGTGGGGCCGAGTAGAGGCACAGCGAGCTGCGCTCGGAGAAGCCCTGACAAACCGGCGAAGGACCCGGGTTCGATTCCCGGCACCTCCACCACCTCGAAGCGATGCGCCCCGGCCGACCGGCCGGGGCGCATCGTCGTATCCGAGGTGCGACCTCGGAAGCGGACAGTGGCGTCGCGCCGGCGGTCGCGGCCCGGGGTGGTTGATCCACCCCGCGCCGCGCGCCTAACCGCGCCGCGCGTGGGACCGACGCCGGGCGCCGAGGCCAGGTCGTCGCCGCCTACGCTGCCGCTGTGGCGAACCAGGAACTGCGCCTGTCGGTCGGCGCGTCGGCCGGTCAGCGCACGCTCGCGGTGGTGACGGGGGTGCTCGTCGCGGCGATCGGTGCGGCGTTCGTGCTGGTGCCCCTGATCGCCGGCGGGCTGCTGCGGCGCCTCACCGGCCCGGGCGACGGGTTCGCCTCCTATGAGGACGCCCGCGATCTGCCGCCGGGAATGCTCCCGCCCGCCCTGCGGAAGTCCGAAGAGGGCTCGGGACGGGGACTGTTTCTCGGGGTGTGCGGGCTCCCGTTCGTGCTGCTCGGCGTCTACCTGGTACTGCGGGTGCTGCGGACGGCCGCGTGGTTGGACGGCACCCGCGTGCACGTGCGAGGTGCCCTGCGCAGCCGTACCGTCGATCTCGCCACCGCCCGCGTCGACCCCGGGTCGTACCGTGCGGCGGGGGACGACGCTTCGGCCCGTGGTGACCGGTCGGCCATCGTCGTCACCGATCAGGTCGGCGGGCAGCGGGCCACGATCCCGCTGCGGGGCATGGGTCTGCCCGTCCTGCCGCCGTCCTAGTAGTCTGTCGCTGCTAATACTTGGGGTATAGGTGGCGGAGCTTGGTGCGGGCATCGCCGGTCGTGAAATGCCACTGGACCTGACGCTGGTCGGCGTTGACGTCGGCCTGCCAGGCGGCCAGTTCGGTGTTGAGGAGGTCCAGGTCCTCGATGCGGCGGTCCAGGCACTGGCGGGACAGGGCGGAGAGCTCGATCTCGGCGATGTTGAGCCAGGAGCCGTGCTTGGGGGTGTGGTGGATCTCCAGGCGCTGGGCCAGAGCGAAGGCGGTCTCGGCGTCGAAGGCCTCATACAGCGAGGCGGTGTTGTGGGTGTTGAGGTTGTCCATGACCAGCACGACGGTCGCAGCGTCGGGATAGTCCACAGTCAGCAGCTCGTGGACCTGGTGGGCCCAGTCGACACGTTTGCGGTGGGGTTGGGCATCGACGCGGCGCCATCCTGCCAGGGGCTCGACCCAGCAGAAGATCGAGCAGGTCCCGTGACGCACGTACTCCGAGTCCTCCTTGCGGTCATGACCGGCAGCGGCGGGCACCGGTTCGCGGGCATCGGCCAGTAGCTGGTAGGGCTTCTCGTCCATGCACACCACCGGCCGCGCCGGGTCGTGGGGGCGGGCGTAGACCGCGAGCACATCCTCCATCGCTGCCACGAACGCCGCGTTCTGCTTGGGCGGGATGTTCCAGCACTTCTTCAGATGAGGGCGAAGTTTCGTTTTTTTAACACCCGCCCGATGGTGGAGTGGTCCAGGCCAGGAATGTCGTCGACCAGTGCCACGCGCTTCTCCAGCAGCCGCAGGCTCCACCGGGCATGCCCGGTCGGCGGCGCGGTGCAGGCCAGCGCGATCAACCGGGCCTCGACCTCCCCGGTCACCGGGGAAGGCACCGGCGGGGCGTCACGCTTCTTGCGGCCGACCGTGGCCCAGATGTCACCGCCAGTCTCGGTGAACCGCTTGGCCACCAGTCGCAGCGTCTCACCCGACACGCTCAGCCGGGCCGCGATCACCTCTACCGGGTCTACCTCGCCAGCGGAGGTGTCCAACGCGAGCAGCACCTGCGCCCGTCTGATCATCAAGCCGGATGCACACCGGTGGTAGTCACCTTGACCAACGCTTCGCGGCAGGCCGAGGTCAACGTGACTGGCCGCTTCTTCCGAGACGACATGAGGATCCTGACCGGCAGAGGGAAGGGGAAATCTGCCTCCCCCACCCTCCCAACAAGACACCCCAGAACTTAGCAGCGACACGCTACTAGCTGCGCGCGCTGGCCGACGCGTTCGTTGCCGGTGGTTCCGAGGCTGCGCCCGACGCTCGCGCCGTCGCCGCCGAACTGCGCCGACTGGCGGACGCCTGAGTGGCCCGCTGACGACACTTCGCCGGTGCGACCGGGTGCTCGCCCGGCATCGGCGGCGTGGCGCGAACCTGCGTTCGACGAGCGGTCCTCCGCGGTCGCCGCGGCGTGGCGGCCCGGTCCAGCCTGGCGCGACGGGTACGTCCCTCTGCAGGGACCGACCGTGCTCACCGGAGACCCGCGCTTCACCCCGATGGTCTCCGAACGGCCGGACGTGGTGGTGGTCGGCGGCACGGCCACCCGGTCCACCGGCGTCTGCACCGCCGTGCTCAAGCGGGAGCCGGTCACCGTCACCCTGGCCGCCCCGTTGGGCGCGCGGCCGGTGCTGGACGTCTTCAGCGGTACCCCGCTGTCGATCGCCCCACGGTGACGGCCGCAGGGCCCGTGCCGCGTCCCCGGGCGCGAGGCGACCACCTGTCGGCGCTCGGTCAGAGGATCGTGGGCACGTCGGTGCTGAGGCGACCACCTGTCGGGGCTCGGTCAGAGGATCGCGGGCACGTCGGTGCTGAGGCGACCACCTGTCGGGGCTCGGTCAGAGGATCGCGGGCACGTCGGTGCTGATCGGCACCGGCAGCACGGTGGGACCCGCGGCGCGCAGCCCGGCAGCCAGGGCCGCGCCGAGTTCGTCGGGGGTCTGCACCACCTCGGTCGCGCAGCCGTAGCCGGCCGCGATCGCGGTGACGTCCAGCCCCGGCAGGTCCAGCCCGGGCACCCCCGGAGTGTCCTTCAGCTCGGCGAAGGACTTGAGGATCGCGTACTGCTGATTGATCGGGACGACGACCACGACGGGCAGGGACAGGCGCGCGGCGGTCCAGAGCGCCTGCACCGAGTAGTGGAACGAGCCGTCGCCGATCACCGCCACCACCGGCCGGCCGCGGCCGGTGTCCCGCTCGGCCAGCGCCACCCCGATCGCGGCCGGCAGGCCGTAGCCAAGCCCGCCGCTGGCCATCGTGAAGTACGACGCTGGTCGGTTGATGCGCAGGTGGCGACGGAGCGCGGCCAGGTTGGACGGTGACTCCTGGACCAGCACGCCGCTCGCCGGCCAGTGTGCGGCGAGCGCGGCGAACATCGCGTCGGCGCTCAGCGGCACGGTGACCTCCGGCGGCGTCGGGACGGCCCGGGGCGCCGGCGGCTGCCGGTTGGCGGCCGGGACCAGGTCGAGCAGGGCGGCGAGAGCCAGTCCGGGGTCGCCGAGCAGGCTGTCCCCGACCGGGGCTCGGGCGGCCTCGTCCGGGTCGTCCGTGACGTGTAGCAGCCGGGCGCCCTCGGGCAGGTGGTCGCCCGGCACGTGCGGGTAGTAGCGGAACACCGGCGCGCCGACGACCAGGACGGTGTCGTGCCCGTGCAGCGCCTCCGCCAGCGGTCCGATCGCGAACGGCAGGACGCCCCGGAACTGCGGGTGGCCCTCCGGGAACACGGCCCGTTCCGGTGCCGGGGCCGACCACACCGGTGCGGCCAGCCGCTCGGCCAGCGCGACGGCCTCCGGCCAACTGCCGGAGCGGTCCACGCCGGGCCCGAACACCAGTACCGGGTCGCGGCTGTCGGCCAGTATCCGGGCGAACATCGCCAACCGCTGCGGGTCCGGCGCGAAACGGGTTGCCACCGAGCGCGGTGTGGGCGGCGTCTCGGCGGGCTTGGCCCAGTCGTCCATCGGCAGGGAGAGGAAGACCGGCCCGACCGGGGGCTGCACGGCGGTCGCGTACGCCCGCAGCAGCGCCGCCGGGATGTCCTGCGCGCGGACCGGCTCGTAGCTCCACTTGACGTACGGCTCGGGCAGTTGCACGGCTCGCCGGTTGGTCAGTCGGGGCTCCAGGAGCAGCATCTCCCGGGTCTGCTGGCCGGCGGTGACGATCAGTGGCGTCTTGTTGTGCCAGGCGGTCACCAGGTTGCCCATGCCGTTGCCCATGCCCGGAGCGGTGTGCAGGTTGACGTGCGCGGGCGTGCCGGCTGCCTGGGCGTACCCGTCGGCCATCGCCACGGCCGTGGCCTCGTGCAGCGCGTGGACGTAGTGGAAGTCGGCCGGGAAGTCCCGCAGGAACGGTTCCTCGGTGGAGCCGGGGTTGCCGAAGACGGTGGTCATGCCGAGGGCGCGGAGCACGTCGTACGTCGCGTCCCGGACCGTTGCCATCGTCGCCTGCCTCCGTCTCGCGCGCAGGGGCGACTGCGTCCGCCCTCCCGATCAGCCGAATCTATCGGGATGTGACAGACCTTTCGGGCGTTTCTCCGCCGTCGGGGGTCCGGCCCACCGGATGGGCCACACCGGTCAGGGCAGCGCGAAGGGCAGAGTGATCCCGTCCAACGCCCGACCACAGACGCAGTCCTGCTCGGCGGGCAGCGCGGCCACCGCGTCCAGCAGCACGTCCCGTAGGCGCTCGGTATTGGCCGCGAAGACCCGGAACACCTCGTCCTGGGTCACCGACTCGCCCGCCTGCACCCCGGCGTCCAGGTCGGTGACCAAGGCGATCGACGAGTAGCAGAGCGCCATCTCCCGGGCGAGCACCGCCTCCGGGTGGCCAGTCATGTTCACGACAGTGCCGCCGATCGACGCGTACCAGCGGGACTCGGCGCGGGTCGAGAACCGTGGGCCCTCGACCACCACCACCGTCCCGCCGTCCACCGCCGTCACGTCCCGGCCGGCCGCTGCGGCGAGCAGGGCATGGCGGCCCTTCGGGCAGTACGGGTCGGCGAACGGCACGTGCACCGCGCCCTCGTGGTAGTAGGTCTGCACCCGCCCGCTGGTGCGGTCAACGAGCTGATCCGGCACGACGAACGTGCCCGGCCCCAGCTCCGGGCGCAGCCCACCGACCGCGCACGGCGCCAGCACCTGGCGTACGCCGAGGGAGCGCAGCGCCCACAGGTTGGCCCGGTACGGGATCCGGTGTGGTGGATACCGGTGGTCGGAACCGTGCCGGGGCAGGAACGCGACCCGTCGCCCGGCCACCTCCGCGATGGTCACTGCGTCAGACGGCGGACCGTAAGGGGTGCCCAGCTCATGCGGGGTGCCGTCGAGGAGGGCGTAGAGCCCCGAGCCGCCGATCACCGCGAGGTCCGCCGTCGGTGCCATCGAGCCTCCGTCGCAACTGTCCGATCACCCGCCGCTCAGACCTTAGCCAGCGCCCGGGACGCAGGCTATGGTGCCAGGCATGGCGTTGACAGCGCGGCTGACACCGATGCACCGTGCGGAGGCGGCGAATGACGGATCCCGGGTGCGGGCTCACGGCTGACGGGTAGGTGGGATGCAGGGAGAGGGTCAGGCGATCGGCGGACGAGCGATGGAGTCGATGACCGGGCGGCTGCTGGTCGCGACGCCGGCGCTGAAGGACCCGAACTTCGACCGTACGGTGGTGCTGCTGGTCGCCCACGAGCCGGGCGGCGCGCTCGGCGTCGTCCTGAACCGGGCGACCGAGGTGCCGGTGGCCGAGGTGCTGGGTGACTGGAGCGATTTGGCCCGCCACCCGGCGGTGCTCTTCGAGGGCGGCCCGGTGCAACCCGACTCGGCGATCTGCCTGGCCCGGATGCGGCAACCGCTGCGCCGGCTCAAGGGCTTCCACCAGGTGTCCGGGGCGGTCGGCACGATCGACCTCTCCGTCGACCCGGAGAAGCTGCGGGAGAGCATCGGCGGGATTCGGGTCTTCGCCGGCTACTCCGGCTGGGGCAGCGGCCAGTTGGAGCAGGAGATCGCCGACGGCTCCTGGTTCCTGCTGGACGCCCTGCCCGGCGACGCCTTCGTCGACCGCCCCGACGACCTGTGGCCGATGGTGCTGCGGCGGCAGGGCGGGATGATGGCCGCGGTCGCCCACTTCCCGCCCGACGTGGCGTTGAACTGAGCCGGTCGGGCGGGGACCCCCCGCGAGATGACCATGCGGGCGGGTCTGTGTATAGTTTCCCAGTGCCCGGGCGACCGGGACGACAGCAAGGGGCCGTGGCGCAGCTGGTAGCGCACCACACTGGCAGTGTGGGGGTCAGGGGTTCGAGTCCCCTCGGCTCCACCGACCGCACCATTGTGCGAACCGGTGGTACTCCTGAAATGCCCCCGTCCGTTTCGGGCGGGGGCATTGTCGTGTCTGTGGGGATCTTGAACACGGTACGACTCCCTGGTGGGTGAGTTGGACTCCGGCGAGGAGGGCTTCGATGGCCGCCTTGCGTTCGGTGGCGGCACCGCTGGCCATGATGGTGCTGAGGTGGTCGCCGGTGCCGGGCGGCGGGGGCCCGGGCTGGGCCGTCGGCGTCCCGTGGTGGCGGTGCAGCCACCACACCGCCTCGGCCGGGTTGATGCCGGTGATGGCGGTGGGCATGGCGGTGGCCACCGGGTAGAGGTCCCGGCCGCGGCGAGTTACTGGTGTAGGTGCCGCTCCCGTGCTGGGGAGTGCAGCCAGAACAGCACCGGCCAGATCCGGCCGGTAACGTGGGCGAGGCTTCGGTACTCGTCGATCTCTTGTCGACCAGACGGGACAGCGGCCGTTCGGTGCCGAGGTCACACTCCAGGAAGAACGGCACCCGTCGCCTTCGACCTCGGCTGGTAGGTGCGCACAGTGATGTCGTCGTCGGGCTCGGCGAAGGCCCCCGTCTGCTGACAGCGCCCACCGAGTTGGTCGGCGATCCGCCTGAGCGCCCCGACATTCGAGGCCGGATCCCGCCTTGCCTTGACCGCCAACCGCGTGGCCGCTCAGGCGACTTGTCGGAGTGCTTCCGTGGTGCCGCCATGGCAGCCAATCCTCCGGGCGTTCGATATCTCGATCGAATTCGGGGCGGAGCAATCTGTTTCGGGGGTTGGGTTTGGGTGGGATGCTGGGATCGGTCGGGGTGTTGAGGGGAGGCGTGAGCTAGTGACGAACGTTGTGGCTGTGGATTGTCCGGAGTTTGGTGTGACGTGGGTGCCCTCTGGTGTGTTCCTGGGCGAGGGCGAGGTGCCGTCTGAGGTGCGGACGGCTGGCGTGGTGCAGGGTTGGCAATTGGTTCATCGTGGGTCGGTAGTGGGAAAGTCCATGGTGGACAGGGCGAGGTTGTTACGGCAGCCGTTGAATGTGCTGGCGCGGATGGTGGATGTTCCGTCGGTGTCGGAGCTTGCTGGGTTGGACGTGGCGGGGGCGGCTGCTCGTGCTGACGAGGTGGGTCTGCCGGTTCGTGTTCCGGGGGGTGCGCTGGCTGGTTCTGGTGGCGATCGGGTGTTGCTGTTCGACGCGGGGGGTCGGCCGGCTGGGGCCGGTGGGGTTGATTTTGTTCTTGTGTTTCCGGAGAGGCATTTGCTTGCCGAGTGTATCTCTGTCGGGGGTCCGGGACGGGTGTTGGCGGGCCTGCCGTTCAGGCAGGCGCTAAGGGGTGGGCCGATCGGCGTGTCTCTTGGGCTGGCTGAGGCTCTTGAGAAGCTGCCCGATTGGAAAGAGGGTCCGGACTGCGTGGTTCGGGTCGATTCGGTGTTATACGATTATGGGCTGCGGGTCGTGCGTGAGGATGCCGATCGTTCTATTGACAACGTCGCAGGCCGGTTGGAGGGGCGTTTTCAGCGGGCGGGTATTGAGCATCTCAAGGGCCTAGAGCAGGGGGCGTTGACGGCCGTCCGTGTGGATCATCCCAATAGGCGGCCGCATTTGGTGTTGGTCGAACGGCAGGACGACGACGCGTTCACTGTTGTGGATGCCACTGTGGTCGCGGAATCGGGCGATAAGGTCCTCGGGTCGGCCGTGCTCGCCCGTTTCACCCTGAACGACTATTTGCATCAGCGCCTTGACCGGGATCATCCGTACGGGTTGCCGAAGCAGCTCAGGGCGCCGATCGCTCTGCCGTTGCGGGCCGATGGTGGGCTCGGTCAAGCGAACAAGGACGGTGTGCTGGGTGCGGAAACCACGTCCACCACGATAGACAGGACTGTTGCCACCCTGGTTGATCCGTCGGGGGGCTCGCCTGGAATGCCGCCTTCACCCGGCAGCAGCGTGGCCGCCCCCGCGTCGCGCACCGCAGAACCACCCCCGCCAGCCACGTCACTGCGGGCAGGCCCGCCGGATCACGTCATCGACGCTATCCTCAGGCGGCTCGATATCAAAAAAGGGCGGTGCCCGGATGGACAGCTGCTGGGGGGCTTCCTGCGTGAGCAGGCTAGACGCGATGGCGGTTGGAACGAATGGTGGCCCACCGTCGCCTACATTGTGTATTTCGTTGCAGAGAAACTTGCAGGCCGGGCAGTGCCGTATCTCGATTCGGCGGTCACTCGCGCGCTCGTCAAAAATCCGCAAGTCGCCAAAGCTGCGGAGGCTAATGTAGTCTTCGTGTTGTTGCTGCGCCGAGATGAAGCGCGTATCACCCAGCTCCGCTATCCGCGGTGGAGGTCAATCTTTCGCGGAAATTCATCGCATCTCCTGTTGTCGAAGGATGCGACGTTTTTCGACGCCGAGATGTCCGATCCGGTGCTGGAGTCCTACATCCTCGCGCCAGGTGGCATGGATTGGGCTCTGCTACAAGCGTACCCGGCTCTCTATAATGAGCTGGGACACAATGCGGAGCTGTTTCATGCGCTGGCCGGCACGGCATGGGGGCAGGTGGCAGGCACTCATCCGGCGCTTCGCGAATTTCTGCGCGCCGCCGATGACCGGCGAACCGCCGAAGATCGGCTAAAGATCGCGCGGCGGCTACGTCACCACTCTGGCCTCGCGATGGTGTTTGTCGACCACCCGGTGCTGAACAGGAATGCGCTCTGGTGGAGTGGTCTCCTGCGGAACACTGCGCTGCTGCATGATCTCAACCGGGCTCAGGGCGCTCTTCGGGCGCTCGTGGCGCCCGGCGTCCTCGAGGTGTTAGGTGCACCACCTGCATACCGGCATCGGAAGAGGTTACTGAGCCTGCTGTCCAAGGCACCCGAACTCGCCAACGTGCTCGCCGAGGCGCCGCAACTGATGAAGCGGTTCGTCGTCACGGGTGGTGTAGAGGCACTGCAGGCAGCGGTCGAGAACCCGCACCTCGTGGATCACCTGTCGGCCAACCCACACGCCTTTGACGACGCCAAGGATCTCACCGCTGCGTTCCGCAAGTTTTCGCCCCCTCCCTCACGGACGGCCACCAGGCCCGCCTCGCTCGGTCCCCGTGAGCACCGCGTGTTCAGAAAGAACCCTGGCCTCAGAGCCGCCCTGGAGTCCAACCCAGAGCAGGGTGACCGCAACCTCCGTGAGTTGCTGTCGGCTAACGAGTCGCTGCTGCGCCTACTGGCCGAGGAGCCGCTCGAACTGCTGCCACACGAGTACCGCAAGCTCATAGCGGCGGTCACAAACAACAAGCTGGTACCACCTTTTCCGGAAACCCGACTTCTACGCCTCATCCTCGCCCACCCAGCTATTGCCGAGGAACTGACGAGTGGCGATGTTGACAGGCGGTTGTATTGGCTGAAGGGTTACGGCAAATCGAACCCGGCTAAAGTAGATGCTATTCTGAAGGCAATGCGCACCAGTCCCGCCCTGGTCGATAGTCAGATATACAATCTTCCACCTCTTCCGTTCTATAACCAAGTGTCGTCCGATTTCATCAACTGCGCGGGCGGGGATGGAAGTTATGAGCGGATTTTTTCAGGCACGGAAGACGAAATGCGTGCTCGCCTTTCTGGCAGGGCGGAGTCTTTGTACCTGAGTTCGCCGGATTTGGTGGCTTTGACGGCGTATAATCCGACTTCTCAGTATGGGATCGTAGAGCTGGCATCCTCCGGTCCGACTGAGAAATTAATTGGTCCGGAGGTTATTGAAGGGTTGATTCGGCATGAGCATTTGCTGGCGGTGCTGGCCGAGTTGCCGCTTCTGGATGGTGTTGGTTGGCGCCACTGGCACGCGTTGTTCTCTCGCCAGAAGTTGATGGCGGGGTTGGACGAGAAGCTCGCCGGGGACGATCATGCAGCGACGGTGGCGCGCAGGGTTCTTGGCGAGGAGCTTATCGCGCCGTTCCTCGGGTTGGCTGATCCGTTATTGGCGCTGGACGATCCGCGGTTGGTCGAGATATTGAGCGCGGCGGGGGATCGGGCCGGTCTCGATGTGTTCGGGTTGTCCCTGACCCGCGATGGCATAGCCGCCTCGGTCGATGAGTTCGCGATCGCGGCGAGCCTCGCGGGAGATCGTAACAGTTTCATGGGTGCCGTCAATGAGCATGCACGGCCCGAAGGCCGGGATGCTCTGCGCGAGCTGCACACGTTCTTGGAAAGCGCCAAGGAGGTACGGGCGGCGGTTGTGGAGAATCTGTCCCTGGCGGTGCTGGCGGTGAGGAATCCGGACGTGCCGGTGCTGCTGCAAGGCCGCCCTCGGGTGCGGGAGTTGGCGGTCAAGGAGGCCATCACGCGGTCGATTCTTGCGGACGCCGAGGTCGTCACGGCGCTAATGACCAACGACCAATTCCACGCCCTACTCGTCGACGACGCCACGGTCCGCGAAGCGGTCGAATCCCAACAAGATCTGCGCCTGGCGTTTCTCCGCAATCCTGAGGTGATTCGCGGCTGCGCAGACCCTTGGGTGCGAATGTTCGTCCTGCGAGACACCGCTTTGGGGCACTTTCTGCGCTGGGATCCAGTCGTCGCCGCTGCCGTCGCCAACCACGAGCATGTGCGTAAGACGGTACATGGCAAGCCAGTGTTGGAAAAATTGGTGAGTCCTGTCCCCGCCCCGCCGGAGGTCAATCGTGTGGTGGTGTCCAGCCGTGAGGTCTTCAGGGTGTTCGTGGAGCAGTCGGATGATCTTCTGGAGATGCTCTGGAGCCGGCCGGTGTTGGTGGCGGGTTTGAACTCGCGTCCGGGTTTGCTCTCCGAGGCGGCGGATGTGCGGAACCTGTTGAAAGCCGAGGTGTTGCTGAACCTCATCGAAGACGAGCAGATTCCTGAGGTGAACAAGGCGTTGTTCGGCACCGATGAGGTACTTGCTTTCGTGGCGGCGCGGCCTCAACTGGCTTCGGCTCTGAACGCGAAGCCGCAGTTGGCGACGCTGTTGACTTACAAGTCTGTGCGTACGCTCGTCGAGGAGCAGCCGAAGGTGGTGGAACACCTTGTCGCCTCCGAGCCGTTGCGCGGGGTGGTGGTGTTGTCCGGGGTCGCGGAGGCATTGGCGGCCAGTGATCATTTCACTCGATGGTTGCATGGCCGGCCGGATCTCGTGGACGCGCTCAAACGCAACCGGCAGTTGATGACTCGGTTTGGCACGCGTGGCGGCGTGGGTCCGGCTCCTGTGTGGCATGCGTTGTTCCACAATCCCCGGCTCGCGCGGCAGTTGACTGCCGTGGGGTTGCGGGCGTTGGACCGCAATCGACACCTGGTCAACGCGCTCAGCGCTGGGGAAAGCGCGTTGGCCGAGCGCGAGTGGGAGCGGCTGCTGACCGACGATGCCACCCTTGGTCACCTCAACGAAATCGCCCGCAAGAGTCGCTCCTTGCCGGAGCTCGCGGTGCGGTTCCGCGCTCGCCTCGCCGAGGTGGCGTCGCCGCGGCCGGTCCTGGCGGCCACCTCCGAACCGGCTGCGCAACTGCCGGAGAGAGCGTCGGCACAACCGGCGTCCGGATTGGTTGTCCACACTCCTGTGGCGGGCGACGAGGGTAGCTGGCTCAACGAGGTGCCCGCCCTGCTGAGCTGGCTACGCGAGCCGGGTGGGGCGGACCTCGCGCGGGTGTTGCTCCGTTCGCCGGATCTGTTATACCAACTCCGCTGGCGCTGTGACCTCGCCGACTTGGTGGCCGCTGAGCCTGCCCGGGCCGCCGAGCACACCTTTGGCTCATACCTCGACGGCGGCGGACGCGAGGTGACAAAATTCGACCAGGCCGTGGACGCCTGGGCCGCCGCCGTCGACGTCGCCCTCGACGCGCCCTTGAGGTCCCATGCCCGCGCGGTATGGGACTTCACCCGGGCCGAACGTGTCGCGCAAGAGACGCGGCAGGCCACGCTGGTCGCCGAACGGCGTGCCCGTTTGGACTCTGTTGATTTCACCACCTGGGAGTTCAGCGGCAAGGTCCGTTTCAGTAGCCTTGTCATCCGGGATGAGTTCGACACCAGAGACCACGCCGACCTTGAAGAACTCGCCGAGGGTGGTGTCGGCAGTAAGCGCCTCGGCACGCTGGCACTCAACCACGCTCGCCACATGCACCTGCAGGGCGGCAACCAGGGGGTGTCGTTCGCCTTCGTGGTCAACCCACAGTGGATGGTTGACCTGTTCGTCTACACACTCAGCGACCTCCGCCAAGATGACAACAAATACGTCTGGCGCGGTAACGGACGCGGGGCAATCAACCGCTCCGCGCCGCTGGACATCGTCCTCGGCGACGAGGCACTGACCACCTCGATACGCCTGGTGAAAGACCGCTCACGCCTAAGTGACGCCACACCCGCCGCCGTGAGGGCGACACCGACGTTGTCCAACCCGCTGGGTAAGGCACTGCACGCCTACCATCACGCGTACACGCTCACCGACGCCACGGCCACCACCGCGAACGACAACACCAGCAGCACCGCACGCGAAGCCGCACGACACGCGCTGCGCGGCCTCGGCGTAGCCGAGCGACACCTCAGCGGCCAACACGACGCACTGACCGAAGACGTGATCCTGCCCCCCAGCGCCCACACCGACGAGCACCACCCAGACCGCCTCTACTGGGTCGGTCAAACCCCACCCAACGCACTGGCCGGCACCATCCGCGCAGCCGCCGCCGGACCCGGCGCCCCGATCATCTTCCTCGGGGCCGAACGAGGTCAGACCGCCTCGACCGACGCCCTACGGGACACACGACGCCTCATACAGCAATTCGCCCTCAAAAAACAACAACCCGTCGTAGTGACCCAAGCGACACTGGACGCCCCCCTGGCGAGGATGTCCACCACATACGGCTTCAGCATCGCCCATCTCGTACCCAAATCCGCCATCGACCAACTGGACCCGACATGGCGGGCTCGCGACAGCGACGGCAGCATCACGGAACTGGGAAAGCTGACCACAGCATCGCTCACCCTGGCAGCCAAGCGCGGCAAACCGGCCAAGGACTCGACCAGCCGAGCCGTCAGCCAACTCCTCCTCGCACCAGACCGAAACGCGAAACTCGACATCCTCACCACCTGCCGGCGAGAACTCGCCACCCAACAAGCCCACAACGACCTCGCCAAGATCGTCCGACAAGTCGAGAGCGACCCATGGTTCCGCAAATACACCCCACTACTAGAAGGCCTCGGCAACCCAGACACAGTCGAATTCGTCCTCGACTACCAAGAACTACAAGACCCGATCGACCGCAAACGCCTACTCATCAGCGACCAAGGCCGCGCCATCGAACTCAACCAACGTGTCGCACTGATCGAGGACACCGGCCACCCGGCCGCCGGCGCCGGCGCCGTCATGGAAGCCGTCAACCTAATGCTCAACAACCAACTGCCAGTCGCCCTCACAAACCTTCACAAACGTGCCGTCACACTAGACACCGAAGAAAAACAGCACTGGGTCAACGCCATCAAAGACCTCGCACCACAAATCCAAGACCGCCACAACCTCCACAACCTCCACAAACTCGCCGAAGCAGTTCTCAAATGCTGACCTTCGACGATTCGCGCGTAAGACCGACCGGATGGTCCGGGTCGGGGCGCTGTCGACTGTATGTACGTTGCGGGTTGATCAGCCCTGGCGGCTCTTCCACTGCGGATTCGCGCGGTTCACCACCACGACCCGACCGCGACGACGGACCACCACCGAACCGGGCTTCTGCTTGAGCGCACGCAACGAGCTACGTACCTTCATGTCTGCCTCCTCGGCCTAGGGGTCTGGCCCGCATCCGCGCCGGTTATCGGAACGCCGGGGCCCAGCGCGCGATTCCCGGACCGACCCCCGGTGCGGGCCGGGGCGTACCAACTGGCCGGCTGCCGACCGGTCGTGCCGGCCGTCACCTGACCTACACGATCTGGCAGAACTCCAACACCCCGGATACCTGCTACTCCTGCTCGGACGTGGTCTCCACCGCCGCGCGCGGCGGCGACGGAGGCCTCAGCGCGTACCCCCGCGAGCCGGCCGGCCGCCACCGAGTCGGCGGTCGCGGCGGCGGCCGACCCGGGCGTGCCGGTGGCGTCGGTGAGCGACCTCGACGGCCGGTGGCCGGTACTGGCCGGCGGCGCAGGCGTGCTGGTCCTGGCGACGCCGGATCTGGTGACCCGGCCCGCCCGTGCTCCGGGGGTCAGCCCAGCAGTCGGTCGATCTCGGCCAGGTCCTCGGCGGTGAGGTCGAGGTTGTGCACGGCGGCGATGTTGGTCTCCAACTGCTCGACGCTGCTCGCCCCGATGATGAGGCTCGTCATCCGCGGGTCGCGCAGCGCCCAGGTCAGCGCGAGCTGGGCCAGGGACTGGCCGCGCCGCTCGGCGACCGCGCCGAGCCCCCGGATGGTGGCCATCTTCTCGTCGCTGAGGTCGCTCTCGTTGAGGAAGACACTGGTCCGCACGCGCGAGTCGTCCGGGATGCCGCCCAGGTAGCGGTCGGTCAGCAGGCCCTGCGCCAGTGGGCTGTACGCGATGCAACCGGCGCCGGCCTGCTCCAGCGTGTCGAGCAGGCCGTCGTCCTCGGTCCACCGGTTGAGCATCGAGTACGACGGCTGGTTGATCAGCAGCGGCGTGCCCAGCTCGCGCAGGATCGCCGCGGCCTTCGCGGTCTGCTCCGAGTTGTAGTTGGAGATGCCCACGTAGAGCGCCTTGCCGGAGCGGACGATCGCGTCCAGCGCGCCCATCGTCTCTTCCAGCGGGGTGTCCGGGTCGAAGCGGTGCGAGTAGAAGATGTCGACGTAGTCCAGGCCCATCCGGCCCAGCGACTGGTCGAGCGACGAGATGAGGTTCTTGCGCGAGCCCCACTCGCCGTACGGGCCGGGCCACATGAGGTAGCCGGCCTTGCTGGAGATGACCAGCTCGTCGCGGTACGGCCGCAGGTCGGTGGCGAGCATCCGGCCGAAGTTCTCCTCCGCCGAGCCGGGCGGCGGGCCGTAGTTGTTGGCCAGATCGAAGTGGGTGACGCCCAGGTCGAACGCGCGTCGGACGATGTCGCGCTGGCGCTCGTACGGGCGGTCCGGGCCGAAGTTGTGCCACAGCCCGAGGGAGACGGCGGGCAGCCGCAGGCCACTGCGTCCGCTGCGCCGGTAGGTCATGGTGTCGTAGCGGTCTTCCGCGGCGAGGTAGGTCACGATCGTGAGCCTAGCCGCGGTCCGGCGTGCCAGAGATCGGGCGTGGGAAGCCGGACATCGGGGTAGTTTCGACGCGACGACCGGCCCAGCCTGCGGAAAGTGAGCGACGTGGACGACATCACCGCACTGATCCTGGACGACCACGCCGCCTTCCGGCGCGGCTTCGCCCGCCTCGACGACGCCCGCGACGAGCAGGAGCTGCTGGCCATCTGGGACGCCCTCGCCCTGCACCTCGACATTCACGCCGAGGCGGAGGAGGCGATCCTCTACCCGCACCTGGTCAAGCACGGCGACGACGGCGAGGACGAGACCGCCGACGCCATCGGCGACCACAACAAGATCCGGGATGCCATCGCCGAGTCCAAACTGCACCCGGTCGGCTCGAAGCCCTGGTGGGAGGCGGTCGGCACGGCCCGCCGGGAGAACAGCGAGCACCTGGCCGAGGAGGAGGACGAGGCGCTGCCCGACTTCCGCCGGCACGCCAGCTTCGAACTGCGTGCCGAGCTGGGCCAGCGCTGGCTGACCTTCTACGGCGAACACAAGAACGGGCGCGACCTGCCGTTCCGCGACAAGGACCCGCAGGGGTACGTGGCCGACCACCGCTGAGATCCCCCCGCTGCTCTGGCCGCTGTGGGGCGTGGCGCTCGGCGCGGCCACGTACGCGTACCACCTGCGCCGTCGGGGCGCCTGCCGGCGCTGCGGCCGGGGCTGAGGGTGGCGGTGGGGGTGCCACCCGAAGCCGGAGGCACCCCCGCGAATGTGAGCTAGCGTTACTCGGGTGACTGCGCCCACCCCGGTAATCCCGGTTCCACCGGCCGACCTGCCCGGCACGCTCGGCGCGCTACGGGCGGCCGGTTACCAGTACCGCACCGTCAAGCAGGAACTCCGCGACAACCTCCTCGCCCGGATGCGCTCCGGCGAGACCCGTTTCCCCGGCATCGTCGGCTACGACGACACCGTCCTGCCCGAGGTCGAGCGGGCTCTGCTCGCCGGGCACGACATGGTGCTGCTCGGCGAGCGCGGCCAGGGCAAGACCCGACTGATCCGCGCTCTGGGCACGCTGCTCGACGAGTGGACCCCCGTCATCGCGGGCTCGGTCCTCAACGAGCACCCGATGCGTCCGCTCACCCCCGCGTCGGCGGCCCGGGTCGCCGAGGCCGGCGACGAGCTGCCGGTCGGCTGGCTGCACCGCTCGATGCGCTACGGCGAGAAGCTGGCCACCCCCGACACCAGCGTCGGTGACCTGATCGGTGACGTCGACCCGATCCGGATCGCCCAGGGTCGCACCCTCGGTGACCCGGAGACCATCCACTTCGGGCTGGTGCCACGTACCAACCGGGGCATCTTCGCCGTCAACGAGCTGCCCGACCTGGCCGAACGCATCCAGGTGGCGCTGCTCAACGTGCTCGAGGAGCGGGACATCCAGGTCCGGGGCTACCAGCTCCGGCTGCCACTGGACCTGCTCCTGGTGGCCAGCGCCAACCCGGAGGACTACACCAACCGGGGCCGGATCATCACCCCGCTCAAGGACCGGTTCGGCGCGGAGATCCGTACCCACTACCCGGTCGACCTGGAGTTGGAGCTGGCGCTGATCCGCCAGGAGGCGGATCTGGTCGCCGACGTCCCCGAGCACGTGCTGGAGGTGCTGGCCCGCTTCGCCCGCGCGGTGCGGGAATCCCCGTCGGTGGACCCGCGCTCCGGAGTCTCCGCCCGGTTCGCGATCGCCGCCGCCGAGACGGTCGCCGGTGCCGCGCTGCGCCGTGCCGGCCTGCTCGCCGCCGCCGCCGATCCGGACGGCCGGCCGGAGGCCGCGGTGGCCCGGGTCGGCGACGCGGTGTCGGTGACCAGCACGCTGCGGGGCAAGGTGGAGTTCGAGAGCGGCGAGGAGGGGCGGGAGATCGAGATCCTGGCCCACCTGCTGAGGACCGCGACCGCCGAGACGTTCCGCGCCCACCTGGCCGGCCTCGACCTGTCCGGGTTCACCGCCCTCGTCGAGGACGGGGCGGCGATCGAGACCGGCGAGCTGGTCGGTTCCGCCGAGTTGCTGCGCCAGGTGGGCACCGTGCCCGGCCTGGCCAAGGTTCTGGACCGGCTCGGCCTGGGCGACGCGCCAACCCCGGAGGAGGCCGCCGCGGCCGTCGAGTTCGTGCTGGAGGGGCTGCACCTGACCCGCCGGCTCGGCAAGGACGTCACCGAGTCGGGGCGCACCGTCTACGGTGGCCGGGGCTGACCGTGGCCGGCAACCGGTTCCGGTACGGGCAGTGGGACGGCGGGCCCGACCCACTGGCACCCCCGTACGACGTGCGCGAGGCGGTGGACGCGGTCGGCTCCGAGGTGCTGGCCGGCGGCAGCCTGCGGCAGGCACTGCGCGACCTGCTGCGCCGGGGCCCGCAGGGGCGTGGCGGGTTGGACGACCTGGCCGCCCGGGCGCGACGGCTGCGCCGCGAGGCGCTTCGTCGCGGCGACCTCGACGGCGCGGTGACCCGGGCACGGGCCCTGCTCGACCAGGCCCTCGCCGCCGAGCGTGACGAACTGCGGGGGCGCGACGACGACGGCGCGCGGTTCGCCGAGTCGATACTGGATAATCTGCCCCGCTCGACCGCCCGTGCGGTCGAAGAGCTGTCCGGCTACCAGTGGGCCAGCGAGGACGCCCGTCGTTCGTACCAGCAGATCCTCGACCAGCTCCGGGACGACGTACTCGGTCAGCGGTTCGCGGGGCTGCGCGACGCGGTGCGCGTGTCCGCCGACCCGGCCGTGCAGCAGCGGCTCGCCGAGATGATGGGGGACCTGAACGACCTGCTGGCCCGGCACGGCCGCGCGGAGGACACCACCGATGCGTTCGCCGAGTTCATGCGCCGGCACGGCGACTTCTTCCCGGAGAAGCCGGAGACGGTCGACGAGTTGATCGACGTGCTGGCCCGCCGTTCGGCGGCCGGTGAGCGCCTGATGAACTCGCTGTCCGAGCGGCAGCGCGCCGAGCTGGCCGGCCTGATGCAGCAGTCGCTCGGCGACCGCCTCGCCGGTGAGCTGTCGGCGCTCGACGCGAACCTGCGGGCGCTGCGGCCGGAGCTGCGCTGGGGGCGTGGCGAGCGGGTGCGAGGCGACCAGCCCCTGGACTACGCGGACGCGGCCGGCGCGCTCGGTGAGATCGGTGAGCTGGACGACCTGCTGGACCAGCTCGACCAGGAGTACCCCGGGGCCACGCTGGACGACGTGGACGTCGACGCGGTGGCCCGGACGCTGGGCCGGGACGCGACCGACGACGTCCGCCGGCTGCGTGAGCTGGAACGGGAGCTGCGCCGCCAGGGCTGGGTGGGCCGGGACGCGGACGGGCTCACGCTGAGCCCGAAGGCGCTGCGCCGGCTCGGTGGCATCGCGCTGCGGCGGGTCTTCGCCGACCTGACGGCCGGGCCGCGCGGCCAGCACGACCTGCGTTCGGCAGGCGCGGCCGGCGAGGTCAGCGGCGCGTCCCGCCCCTGGGAGTACGGCGACGAGCAGCCGTTGGACGTGGTCCGCACGCTCACGCGGGCGGTACGCCGGGCCGGGCCGACGGTTCCGCTGCAACTCGAGGCGGACGACTTCGAGGTGGTGGAGACCGAGAAGCGTGCCTCGGCGGCGGTGGTGCTCTGCGTCGACCTGTCGTACTCGATGATCTCTCAGGGTCGTTGGGGGCCGATGAAGCAGACGGCGCTGGCGTTGGCGCACCTGATGGAGACGCGTTTTCCGCAGGACGCCCTGCAGATCGTGGGCTTCGGCCGGGAGGCGATGCTGCTCACCCAGCAGGAGTTGGCCGCCGTGGAGCCGGACCTGGAGCAGGGCACCAACCTCCAGCACGCGCTGCGGCTGGCCGCCCGGCACCTGCGCCGCCATCCGGACGCCGAGCCGGTCGTCCTGGTGGTCACCGACGGGGAGCCGACCGCCCACCTGGACCCGGACGACGGCGAGGCGCTGTTCCACTGGCCGCCGCTGCTGGAGACGATCGAGGCGACCGTCCGCGAGGTGGATAAGCTCAGCCGGTACGGCGCCACCCTCAACCTGTTCATGCTCGGCGACGACCCGGGTCTGCGCCGCTTCGTCGACGCGGTGGCGAGGCGCAGCCGGGGCCGCATGTTCACCCCGGACACCGGCGACCTGGGCGAGTACGTGGTCAGTGACTACCTCCGCTCCCGCCAATCCCGCCGCTGAAAGTCCATCGTGTCGATCAAGGAGTTGTGGTGGGTGGCAAATGCCGCTCATCCGGGTGAACCGGGCACTACAACGCCATGATCGACACGGCGGGCGGGTGGGGTGGGGGTGTGGTGGAGACTGGTGGCTTGCGGCGGGCCTATGACGGGGTGTTCGCCGAGATCGACGGGGCGACATTCGGGCCCGCCCCGCAGGGGCAGCTCAGTGCCGAGCAGATCGTCGCGCACCTGGTCGCCAACGACGAGCTGATGATCCAGGCCACCGAGGCGTTGTTGGCGGGGTCGACGTTCGCCTACTTCGACCTGGATGACATGCACCGTCCGCAGCTCGACGCTCTGGTGGCCGAGCAGGGTGGCCTGCGTGGCCTGACCGCGCTGCTGCACGGCACGAGTGAACGGCTCTGTGCGCTGGTGGATCAGCTCGGCCTGGAGGCGGAGACTCCGGTCGAGACCCGCCTGCGGGAGGGCTTCGACCTCGATGTCGACGAGCCGTTGCCCTGGTCCCGCACCCTCGACCTGCACACCCGGGTCCACCTCCCCAAACACCAGGCGCAACTACACATGCTCCGCCCCTGACCCGCCCCGGGGACATCGCCGATCTTGCGTTTTCTGCGCCGATAAAAGTGATCATAAGGTGCGTTTCAACAACCGGAAGTGCAAGATCGCTGGGGTCAGGGCGTTGCCAGCTCTTCGCGGGGGTGGAAGGTCCGGCGGTACGTCGACGGGCTGGTGCGCGACCGGCTCGGCGACTACGCGCTGGCCTGGTACGTGGCTGGCGCGTTGTCGATCGGCGCCGCGGGGCTGTCGTTGCTGCTGCGCCGACGGCCGGGCCGGCCGGTGCCCGAGGCCGTCCTCGTGGCCGCGACCGCGCCGCGGGCAGGGAGCTTCCGGGGCTAGCCGATCGTCCACTGCTGGGCGGGGCGGCCATCGCAGGGCCGCTGCCGGATCTCGTCCCCGGCCTCGGCGCCGTCGTCGTCGGCCTGCGCGCACTTGCCGCTGTGCACCGCCACCAGCAGCACCGGGCCGGTGCCGGTGGCGGTGACCCGCCACTGCTGGTTGGCCTGACCGTGGCAGGGGAACTGCATCACCCGCGCGCCGTCGTCACCGCTGCCGCCCTCGACGTCGAGGCACTGCCCGTGGGCGGCGTTGGTCAGCGTCGCCGAGTCCGGTCCGACCGGGTTGACCACCCACTGCTGCTCCGGGCCGCCGGTGCAGGTGGCCAGCTCGGCCCCGGCCTTCTCCCCGTCACCGTCGAGCCCGAGGCAGAGCCCGGAGGGCAACCGCAGCACGTGGGGCCCGGTGGTGGGAACGGCCGACGGGGGCGGCGACGGCTCGACCGAGGGCGTCGGGCTCGGCTCGGCCGCCGGGGTGGTCGGCTCGGCCGCGGTGGACGGCGTGCCGACGGCCGCCGGCACCACCGGCTCGTCGTCGCCGTCGAGCAGACCGGTGGCGAAGACCGCACCAAGGAGTACGCCCACCAGCCCGACCGCCAACGCCACCCGCAGCAGCGGGTCGGCCAGGGGGCCCGAGTTGGCTCTGCGCCGGCCGCCGTACACGGTGCCGACGGGGTCGGGGCGTTCCTCGATCGCGGGCATAGGCGCCATCCTCACCCACGGCGGCGCGCCGGAGCCAGCCCGGCGACGACGGCGGCGCTCAGCGGGTGGGCTGCGGATCGGTGACGTCGGCCACAGTGGCGTCGAGGGCGGTGATCGCGGCGTCGGCGTCGACCGCGACGGCGAGGCCCCGCTTGCCCGCACCCAGGGTGATCTCCCGGCCGCGCAGCCGCTCGTCGGCGATCACCGGCCACGCCGTGCTCGCGCCGAACGGGGTGATGGTGCCGCGCTCGTACCCGGTGGCGGCCAGCGCGCCAGCCGCGTCCGGCATGGAGATGCGCTGCACCCCGAGCAGGGCGCGCAGCTTGGGCCAGGAGACGACCCGGTCGCCGGGGGTGAGCACGAACAGGTGGTCGTCCGCGCCACGACGCACGACGATCGTCTTGACCACGTCCGGTATGGCCACACCGCGGGCGGCGGCGGCCTCCGCGAGGCTGCCGACCGCGCCGTGACTCACCAGCCGGTACGGCAGTCCGGCGGAGTCCAGGGCGGCGATCGCGGGCGACGGCATGTCCGCCACGGTAACCGTCGGACCTGCGGTCGGACGGGAAACGGCAGGCGAGGACATCCCACGATTTCCGGGGTGCAGGCGTAAGGTGATCACATGCGCGCTGAGCGTGTGGATCACCCCATTGGCCATGATCAAGCGGTGGACACGTTGCGGCGGTCGTACGCCGCGGTGCCCACGGGCGAGCCTGTCCGGCTGGCCAAGCGCACCTCCAACCTGTTCCGTCCCCGATCCGCTCCCCGTACCCCTGGCCTCGACGTGAGTGCCCTGGACGGGGTGCTCTCGGTCGATGAGACCGGGCGTACCGCCGACGTGCAGGGCATGTGCACGTACGAGGACCTGGTCGACGCCACGCTGCCGCACGGGCTGATGCCGCTGGTGGTGCCGCAACTGCGCACCATCACGCTGGGCGGCGCGGTGACCGGCCTCGGGATCGAGTCGACGTCGTTCCGCAACGGCCTGCCCCACGAGTCGGTACGCGAGATGGACATCCTCACCGGCTCCGGCGCGATCGTCAGGGCCCGCCCGGACGGGGAGCACGCCGACCTGTTCCGCGCGTTCCCCAACTCGCTGGGCAGCCTGGGCTACGCCACCCGGCTGCGCATCGAACTGCAACCGGTCGGCCGGTACGTGGCGTTGCGCAACATCCGGTTCACCCAACTGGAGGCGCTCACCGACGCGATCGCCGAGGTGACCGCCACCCGGTCCTGGGCCGGCGAACCGGTCGACCTGATGGACGGCGTGATGTTCAGCCCCGGTGAGGCGTACCTGGTGCTGGGCACCTTCACCGATGCGGCCGACCCGCCCAGCGACTACACCGGCCAGGCGATCTACTACCGGTCGCTGCGTCAGCGCACCCGCGACGTGCTGACCGCGTACGACTACCTGTGGCGCTGGGACACCGACTGGTTCTGGTGCTCCGCGGCGTTCGGCGCGCAGCACCCGGTCGTGCGCCGACTCTGGCCGGCGCGTTACCGGCGCAGCGACGTCTATCACCGACTGGTCCGCCTCGAACATCGGCACCAGGTGGCGGCCCGGATCGACCGGCTGCGCGGCCAGCCGGCCCGGGAACGGGTCGTGCAGGACGTGGAGATCCCGCTGGACCGGATGGCCGACTTCCTGCGCTGGTTCTCGGCCAGCGTGGGGATGACCCCGGTGTGGCTCTGCCCGTTGCGGTTGCGTGAGCCGGAGGGTCCCGGTTCCGCGCGGTCGTGGCCGCTGTATCCGCTGCACGCGGGGCAGGACTACGTCAACATCGGGTTCTGGGGGAGCGTGCCGATCGCGCCCGGCGCCGCCGACGGCGACGTCAACCGCACGATCGAACGCAGGGTGTCGGAGTTGGGTGGGCACAAGTCGCTCTACTCCGACGCGTACTACGACCGGGACGCCTTCGATCGCCTCTACGGCGGCGAGACCTGGCGCGCGGTGAAGGACCGCTACGACCCGGACCACCGGCTGACGGGACTGTACGAAAAGGCGGTAGCACGAGCATGAGCCTGACCGACCGAGATCAGGGGGCGGGGAGCGTCCCCGCCAACGGGCCGGCGGGGGGCCGGCGCACCGGTCCGACCGTCGCGGACGTCGTCCGCGCGGTCACCGGCGGGCCGTTGCCGATCCGCATCACCGGGTACGACGGCAGCGCCGTCGGTCCGGCCGATGCCGGCATCACCCTGTCGATCCGTTCCGAGCGGGGTCTGTCGTACCTGCTCACGGCCCCTGGTGACCTGGGTATGGCCCGGGCGTACGTCAGTGGCGACCTGGCGTTGCAGGGGGTGCACCCGGGTGACCCGTACGAGGCGCTGCGGGTGCTCAAGGACGAGCTGCGGCTGCGCCCACCGTCGGTGGTCGACGGCGTGGCGCTGGTGCGGGGGCTGGGCTGGGAGCGACTGCTGCCGCCGCCGGCTCCGCCGCAGGAGGCCCAGCCGCGCTGGAAGCGGGTGATGAACGGGCTGCGGCACTCCCGGGTCCGCGACAGCACGGCGATCTCGCACCACTACGACGTCTCGAACGCCTTCTACGAGAAGGTGCTCGGCCCGTCGATGACGTACACCTGCGCGGTCTACCGGTCCCCGGACGCCACCCTGGAGCAGGCCCAGGCGGCGAAGTACGACCTGGTCGCCGGCAAGCTGGCGCTGAAGAAGGGCATGCGGCTGCTGGACGTGGGCTGCGGCTGGGGCGGCATGGTCCGGCACGCCGCGCGCGAGTACGGGGTCAAGGCGCTCGGGGTGACCCTGTCGCAGGCGCAGGCGCAGTGGGCGCAGGCCGCGATCGAGCGGGAGGGGCTGAGCGAGCTGGCCGAGGTGCGGCACCTGGACTACCGGGACGCGCCGGCGGAGCAGTTCGACGCCATCTCCTCGATCGGGCTGACCGAGCACATCGGTGTGCGCAACTACCCGTCCTACTTTGGCGCGCTGCGGTCGCGGCTGCGCACGGGTGGGCGGCTGCTCAACCACACCATCACGCGGGCCGACAACCGGGCGCCGCACCGCTCGGGCGCGTTCATCGACAGGTACGTCTTTCCGGACGGCGAGCTGGCCGGCCCGGGTCGGCTGATCAGCGAGGTGCACGACGCCGGGTTGGAGGTGCACCACGAGGAGAACCTGCGCCAGCACTACGCGCTGACGCTGGCCGCGTGGTGTCGCAACCTGGTGGAGCACTGGGACTTCTGCGCCTCGGAGGTGGGCGCGGGGACCGCCCGGGTGTGGGGTCTCTACATGGCCGGCTCGCGGATGGCGTTCGAGCGCAACGGCATCCAGTTGCACCAGGTGCTGGCCACCCACAACGGCCCGGACGGTGTGAACGGCTACCCGCTGCGTCCCGACTGGTTGCCCTGATCATCTGCTGAGCGTCGCCTGAAGCCGCGTCGAGAACGTCGGCGCGGCTTCTCGCGAAGCAGCTGATAAACGAGTTTTGTACGTACAAAACTGATTTTGCCATGAGAGACGTCCTGTACCTGGAGCAGATCGAGCAGGCCGAGGTCCTGCTCAAGCCGCAGCGTGTGGAGGTGCTGCGGCAACTGGCCGAACCGCGCACCTGCACCGAGGTCGCGGCCCGACTCGACCAGACGCCACAGCGCGTCTACTACCACGGGTACGCCGCCAAGATCGTCGATCTGGAGCCCGGCCGCAGGATGTCCGTCGACTGGGGACCGCCCGGCGTCACGAGCTGGGAGCTGGCCGAATCCGGTGGCCGTACCACGCTCACCTTCGTGCAGAGCGGCTTCGACGACACCAACCCCCCGTACGCTGCCTGGTCCGGGTCGGTGGCCGGCCTGTCCGAGCTGCGTCGCTTCCACGAGATGCCGGCCTGGCAGCCGATCTGGGTCGACGTCGAGGTCCCCGGCCTGGAGCCCCAGCCCACCGTCTGACGGGTTCGCGGTCCGCTTGATCGTGCTCGATCACGGAAGGGGTGGTCTCCGGTGCGTTCCGAGGGCACTCTTTCCTGGATCGAGCACGATCAAGCGCCTGTCGAGGCGGTTCCGGTGGGGCTTGCGCCGGGTGCCTCACGCGATGGCGGCGATGTCACCGTCGTCGAAGTAGATGGCCTGGTGGAGTCGACCGCCGAGGGCGACGGCGTACCGGGCCACCACTTCCTGGCCGGAAATCCGACCCTGCTCGATCTGGGACACCCGTCCCTTCGTCACGCCCATGCGCTCGGCGATCTGCTGCTGAGTGAAGCCGCGGGCTCGTCGTACCTCGGCCAGGCGGTGCCCGACGACCTGCGCGAGCAGCTCCTGCTTTCCGGCTTCGACGGCCTCCTCGCCGCCGGCCCGCTGTACGTACTCCGAGCGGATGTCCGACCACCGCACATGTCCACTCACCGCTGACCTCCCTCCTGCTGTGCGCGTTCCTTCAAGTAGATCTCGTAGCGTTGTTCGGCGAGCGGGATGGCTTGCTGATACCAGCTCTGCCATTGGCCCGCCTTGTCGCCCGCGACCAGCAGAATGCTGGCACGCCACGGGTCGAAGACAAAGAGGATGCGGACGGTGCCGGGTCGCAACTCCTTGAGATTCGCCAGCGACGACCCCCTGATCGTGTCGACCAGCGGGCGGCCGAGCCCGGGTCCTGCTTCGGCGAGCGCGTCGATGGCCTGGACGACCCGGACGAATGTCGCCTCGTCCAGGCTGTCGATCCAGGCACGGACCTCGTCGACGACGAAGACGTCCCACTCATCCTGCGGCACTGAGCGAGTATACCAATAGCTATACAAGGTCGCTGCGGCTGTCGAACCGATAGGTGTGGCTGGTTCGGTGACTTTTCGGGGTGGAGTGGGTACTGCCGGGCGATGTTCTTCATCTTTGGTCTGCGTACCAAGGTCGACAGGTCCGGTGTCGTGCAGGAGGTCTGCCGCCACTGCGGTAACCACGCCGCGCAGGTGATCACCCGCCGGTCGACGAAATTCACCCTCTTCTTCGTTCCGCTCATCCCGATCCGCACCCGGTACGCGCAGCAGTGCACGTTCTGCGGAGCGCAGTACGAGATCGCCAAGTCCGACGCCCAGCGCCTCCCGGTCGGCTGAGCCGCACATGGCCCGCTTCCTGTGCTGGCTGATCGGCCGACCGTCGTCGGCCGGGCCAGGGGTGCACACCGCCGCCCGCCCGCCGTGCACCCCCGGCCGGCGTCGACGCCGGCCCGTCCGCCGCCCGCTGGCCGGGACCGCGCTGCCCCGCTCACCCTGGAACCGCTCGGCCGGCCGCTGACCTGATCCGTCGGCCCGCGCGCTGCCGATCATGGACTTGTGGTGCCCGACCCGGGGCGAAGGACTCAGGCCGCGATGATCGCCCGGGGAGGCCGCATCGACTTGGATGTTCGGCCCTGGCGACGTACCCGGGCGGTGGCTAGGCTTTCGGGGTTTGCCGTGGACCGGTCCGACCGATTGTGCACATACGACCAAGAGCCGGAGCGACCGTGTCGCGACAGGACGTGAAGCAGGCCGCAGGGCAGCTAAAGCCCGCCGGCCCGATCGTCGCGGTTACGGTCCTGGCCGTGGAGGCGGGCTGGTTGGCCGCCGCGCTCCCCGGCGCCGCGCTGGTCAGCGATGTGGGCGCGCTCCTGGTGGCCGGCTGGGCGACAGTCGCCTGTGCCGGCGTGGCCCGTCGACATCCCGCCCCACTGCGCAGGTTCTGGACGCTGCTCGCCGTCACCATGGCTCTCGCCGCGCTGGGTCGGGCGCTCTGGACGGTGCAGCGGCTCGCCGGTGGCGACCTGCCGCACACCCCGCTGGTCGGGGTGGTCTTCACCGCCGGCATCCTCACCGGCACGGCCGCGCTGCTCAGCTCGCCGTCCGGGCCGCGTACGGCGGTGGGGCGTGCCCGGACGCTGCTGGACGGCGTGATCGTCGCCCTGGCCCTGGTGCCGATGGGCTGGGTGCTGGTGTTCCGTGGGGTCGCCTCCGCCGAGCTGGCCAACCCGGCGCGCACGCTGGGGCTGCTCTACCCGATGTTCGACCTGATGCAGCTCACCATCCTGGTGTCGGTGGCCGGTCCGGCATGGCCCCGATGGCGGCCCATGCGCCTGCTCGCGGCGAGCCTCACCATCCGGGTGGTCGCCGACGTCGTGTACGTCTCGCTGGTCGCCCGTGGTGACTACGCCGCCGGTCACCCCATCGACCTGTGCTGGCCGCTGAGCTACCTCCTGATCGGCCTGGCCACCGGTAGCGGTCCGCCGCCGGACTGCGACGGGACCGACGAGACCGCCGAGTCCCCGCTGCCGCCGTGGTGGCGGGTGGCGCTGCCGTACCTGCCGGTCGGAGGGGCGATCATCGCGGTGCTGCTAGCCCGCCGGCCCACCGGCCAGACCCCGCCGCTGGTCTTCGTGACCATGATGGCGCTGCTCGCCGCCCTCGCCGTACGCCAGGGGCTGGCCGCCAACGAGAACCTGCGCCTGGTGGCGCGACTGCGCCGGCTCGCGTACGGCGACCAGCTCACCGGCCTACCGAATCGGCTGCTGTTCAACCGACTGCTGCGGCTGGCTCTGCGCGATGGCCGACCGGTGGCCGTCCTGCTGCTCGACCTCGACGGGTTCAAGCAGGTCAACGACCGGTTCGGGCATGCCACGGGGGACACCCTGCTGACCGGACTGGCGGCCCGGATGCGGACTGCCGTGGACGGCGACGGCACGATCGTCCGGCTCGGCGGCGACGAGTTCGCGGTGCTGGTCGAGGGGGACCGGCAGGTGTCCCCCGAGCGCCTCGCCGAACGGTTGCTGGCCGCCCTGCGCCCCTCCGAGGGGGAGGAGGACGTGGGCGTGCACCCGTCGGCGAGCATCGGCATCGCCGAGTACGGGCCGCAGCACGCCTCCCACAGCGACCTGCTGCGCGACGCCGACATCGCCATGTACGCGGCGAAGGCCTCCGGTAAGTCCGCGTACCGGACGTGCACCCCGGCGTTGCGCGAGTCGGCCGTGTCCCGGGCGGAGCTGATCGCCGACCTGCGCCGGGCCGTCGACGAGGAGCAACTGCGCCTGGAGTTCCAGCCGATCGTCGACCTGGCGACCGGCGCGGTGCGCAGCGCCGAGGCGCTGGTGCGCTGGCGGCACCCCCGCCTGGGGATGTTGCCGCCGGCGAGGTTCCTGCCGCTGGCCGAGGAGACCGGCTTGATCCTCCCGATCGACCGTTGGGTGATCCACGAGGCGTGCCGGGCGGCGGCGACGTGGCGGGCCCGCGCGCCGGAGGCGACGGTCGCGGTGAACATCGCGGCGGCGCACCTGCGTCGGCCGGACCTGATCGCCACGGTCACGGCGGCCACCGCCAGCGCCGGGCTGGCGCCACGGGCGTTGACGCTGGAGCTGACCGAGTCGGCGTTGATCGAGGGGACCGACTCGGTGCTGGAACGTCTGCACCAGCTCCGGGAGTTGGGCATCCAGATCGCCATCGACGACTTCGGCACGGGCTACTCCTCGTTGAGCTATCTGCACCGCATCCCGGCCACCGAGCTGAAGATCGACCGTTCGTTCGTGGCGCGGCTGGGCTCGGACGAGCGGGCGTACGCCACGGTGGAGATGGTCACCCGACTCGCCGGCGCGTTCGACCTGGCGGTGATCGCCGAGGGGGTGGAGACCGAGCGCCAGCACGACGCGGTCACCGCCATCGGCTGCCCGCGCGGCCAGGGCTATCTGTACGGGCGTCCGGACAGCCCCGCCACGGTGGGTCAGAATCGGGCTTGACCCTGACGTAACGGCAGGCGGGAGCCTGGTTTCCGGAAGGGAGGGGAACCATGGCGTACACGGTGGGTCAGGTGGCGAAGATCGCCGGCGTGACGGTACGGACGCTGCACCACTACGACGGGATCGGTCTGCTCTCGCCGAGCGGCCGGACCTCGACCGGTTACCGCCGTTACGACGACGCGGACCTGCAACGGTTGCAACTCGTCCGGTACTACCGCGAGCTGGGTTTCCCGCTTGAGGAGATCACCGCGATCATCGACGACCCGGCGGCCGATCCGGCCGCGCACCTGCGTCGCCAGCACGAGCTGCTGACGGTACGGATGAAGCGGTTGCAGGAGATGGTCACGGCGATCGAGTTCGCGATGGAGGCGAGCAAGTTGAACATCCAGTTGACACCCGAGGAGCGGTTCGAGGTCTTCGGTGACTTCCGGCCGGAGGAGTACGAGGCCGAGGCGGAGCAGCGCTGGGGGGACACCGACGCGTACCGGGAGTCGAACCGGCGGGTCGCGCGGTACAGCAAGGAGGACTGGCTCCGGAACAAGGCGGAGAACGAGGACTGGGGTCGGCGGATCGTCGCACTGCTGACCTCGGGCGTGCCGGCGGACAGCCCGGAGGCGATGGACCTGGCCGAGGAGCACCGGCAGCTCATCAGCCGCTGGTTCTACGAGTGCTCGTACGAGATACACACCGGGCTGGCCGACATGTACCTGGCCGACGAGCGGTTCACCGCGTACTTCGAGAACATCGCTCCCGGGCTTGCCGCGTACGTGAGCGAGGCGATTCACGCCAACGCGATCAGCCGGGCCTGACGGCGGCTCACTCCTCGAGCGCCCCGCCGGATGGGGTGACCAGGAAGTCGTAGACGGTCCTGGCCATCCGGCGGACGGTCTCGTCCCCGGTCTCCATCGGTCCGGCGGTGAGGAACGCTACGGCGGTCTCCGTGCCGGGGATCAGGTAGTAGCCGACGTCGTGGGAGGCGTCCGGCAGGTCACCGGTCTTGTGGGCCACCGGGACGCCGGGTGGCAGCGCCGCCGGGATCTTGGTGTTGAGGGTCTGTTCGCGCATGAACCCGATCATCAGGTCGCGGGAGGCCGGGGTGAGGATCTCGCCGTCCCAGACCGCGCCGAGCAGCGACACCACGTCGTCCGGGCTGGTGTAGTTCTCCTCGCCGCGCTGCGCCGCCGCCGTGTCGAGCATCCGGCGGGCCAGGATCGTGGAGCGCTGGTTCATCGAGTCGATCAGGGCGTTGACCGGCGCGAACCCACCCAGGTAGGTGATCAGCACGTTGGCCGCGACGTTGTCGCTGTACTTGATCAGGTACTGGGCGAGCCGGTGCAGCGTGACCACCTGCGGGAACGTCTCGAACTGGAGCTGGCCGGTGCCACCCACCACGTCGGCCGGGGTGACCAGCACACCGTCGTCGAGAGAGACCTGTGCACAGTCGACCCGACGCAGGAGTTCGACCAGGATCCACAGCTTGATGACGCTCGCGGCCTTGGGGCGCAGCGCGCCGTTGACCGAGATCTGCTGGTCGCCGTACCGGCCGGACAGGTCCCGGACGGTGGCGCCGGCGGGGTTGAGGCTGGCGTCGGCGACGACCCTGGCGAGCTGCCCGCTGAGCGGGAACAGCCGGGTGCCCTCGACCGGGTCGGTGGGCGGCTGTGGGCTGGTGACCACGACGCCGGAGAACTCCACCGGCTGGGCCTGCGGCCCGGACACCACGAGCGTGCCCGTGCTGCGCCCGACCAGCGGCACCCGGTACCGGAAGCTCCTGCCGTCGACGGTGACCTCGCCGCTGGCCACCGCGGCGGCGACCCGCATGCCCGGATCGGCGACCCGGCCGGTGTCGCCGTCGCAGGCCCGGTACCGCACGGTGTGACCGAGCGAATCCACCGCGAACGCCCCGCCGGGGAACGACAGCCAGGACACCTCGCTGGTCGGCGCCCGCTCCGGCGCGGGCTCCAGACCCGGTTCGTCACTTCGGCCGCTCTCGTCGGCCGGCCCGCCCTCGTCGCCGGGCCCGTGGTCGGCCGGCCCGCCCTCGTCGCCGGGCCCGTCGTCGCCCGGCCCGTCGTTGGCTGGCCCGGTTCCGTATCCCGGCGCGCCCTGGTGGTCCGGGCCGGGGCCGTCGGCGGTGGCGGGCCCGGTCGTCGCGACGACGACCAGCGCGACCGCCGCCGCCAGCCACCTGAGGGGTACGTGGGGGTGGGGCGCGAACAGGGAAGATGAGCACCTCTTGTCGCTTTTTTTCACGTTTGCACGATAAAAAGCGTGGGAGACGGATGGGGCTGCCGGGATCGTCGTCACCCGTCCGGGAGTCGGTGCGTCCCGGGCGATATACCTCAGAGGTATAAAAATGACTCGGTGGTATCAGGGGCATCAGCGACACCGGCCCCGAGGCGGCCTGACCCCGCCCGGGCGTTACACCAGCAGATCGAGCAGGAGTACGCCGGCTAAGCCGATCACCGAGATGAGCGTCTCCATCACCGACCAACTCTTGATGGTCTGGCCAACGGTCAAGCCGAAGTACTCCTTGACCAGCCAGAACCCGGCGTCGTTGACGTGCGAGAAGAACAGCGACCCGCAGCCGATGGCCAGCGCCAGCAGGGCCACCCCGGGCCGGTCCAGGGTCGCGGCGAGCGGTGCCACGATGCCCGCCGCCATGATGGTGGCGACCGTCGCCGAGCCGGTGGCCACCCGGATGCCGACCGCGACCAGCCAGCCCAGCAGCAGCGGGGAGAGGTTCGCGTCCTTGGCGGCGTCGGCGACCAGGTTGCCCACACCGGCGTCCACCAGCACCTGCTTGAACCCGCCGCCGGCCGCCACGATCAGCAGGATGCCGGCGATCGGGGGCAGCGAACCGCTGAGCACCGACGAGACCTGGGACCGGCTGAAGCCGGCCTGGTAGCCGAGGGTGAACATCGCCAGGATCACCCCGGCGAGCAGCGCCACGATCGGCGTGCCGACGATGTCGAGCGTCTTGCGGACGGCCGTGCCCTCGTCCAGCGTCAGCTCGCCGATCGCGCGTAGCAGCATCAGCACCACCGGCAGCAGCACGGTGATCACCGCTGGCCAGAACGCCGGGGTACGCCGGGCGGCCTCCGTGCCGCTGTCGTCCACCGGCTCGCCCGGTCGACCGCCGCCCGGGTTGACGAGATCGTCGTCGGTGAGCAGGTCACCATCCACGTCGCGCCGATCCGTCGTTCCGGCGGTACCGGTCGATTCGGCTGTGCCCGTGGAGTTGGCGGGCTGGCGGCGGGTGGGCAGCAGCGCGGCGGGTGCGGTCGCCGGCACGTACCGGGCGATGAGGTTGCCGAAGACCGGCCCCGAGATGATCACCGTGGGGATCGCCACCAGCAGGCCCAGCCCGAGCGTCAGGCCCAGGTCGGCGTCGAGCGACGAGATCGCCACCAGTGGGCCAGGGTGCGGTGGCACGAGTCCGTGCAGCACCGACAGGCCGGCCAGTGCCGGGATGCCGAGTTTCATCAGCGGTACGTCGGTCCGCATCGAGACGAGCAGCACGATCGGCACCAGCAGCACCACGCCGACCTCGAAGAAGAGCGGCAACCCGATGAGCGCCGCCACCCCGGCCATCGCCCAGGGCAGCGCGCGGCCGGACACCCGGCCGACGACCCGGTTGACGATGCCGTCCGCGCCGCCGGATTCGGCGAGCAAACCGCCGATCATGGCCCCCAGCGCGATCAGCAGCCCGACGCCGCCCACAGTGGTGCCGACGCCACCGGTGAACGAAGTGATCATCTTGTCGGGCGCGACGCTGGCGACCACGCCGAGTACCGCCGCGCCGAGGATCAGCGACAGGAACGGGTGGACCTTGGCCCAGGCGATCAGCAGCACCACGGCGACGATGCCGAGCAGCGCGGCGAGGACGAGTTGGCCGTCGCCAGCGGTGGTGACCGGCTCGGCCGGCGCGGCGAGCGAAGCTTGCGCCGCAAGCGAAGCCGGGGCCCCGAACGCGGCCGGCGCAGCGAGAGCGGCCGGCGTGGTGAGCCAGGCCGGCGTGGTGAGCCAGGCCGGCGTGGCGAGGGAGGCTGGCGCGGCGAGGGAGGTCAGCGGTTCGGCGAGGGGTGGGAGCATGGCGATCACGACCTTCGGGGCGGGGGTCGACCCTGGGCGGGGCCGGCCGAAGGGCCTACATCGGTGGTCCTGCGGGGGTGGTCGGCTCGGCGGGCAGGCCGGGCGCCAGTCGACGCATCGACGTGAAGGTGGGCACCAGCGCGTCGTACAGCTCGGCGAAGAGTGGCAGTAGCGCCGCGTACGTGGCCGTGGCGGCCGGGTCGGGGCGGATGACCTCCTCGATGCGGACCAGATCGGCCGCCACGTCGATGCTGGGGATCAGGCCCAGCGCCTGCATGCCGAGCAGCGCGGCGCCGAAGCTCGATCCCTCGTGGCCGGCCGGGAAGCTCACCGGCATGCCGAGCACGTCGGCGAGCATCTGCCGCCACAGGCCACTGCGGGCGAAGCCGCCACCGGCCCGGATCTCGCGGACCTCGTTGCCGGCGGCACGTACGGAGGTGAGCACCAGCGCGAGCTGTTGGCAGACCCCCTCCATCGCGGCTCGGACGAGGTGTTCGCGACGATGCCCGTGGGTCAACCCGACGTACGCACCGCGGGGCAGCGCGCTCCAGTGTGGAGCGCGTTCGCTGTGTAGGTACGGCAGCATGATGAGCCCGCCCGAGCCGGCCGGGGCGCGGGCCGCCAGGGCGACCAGCTCCTCCTCGGAGTGCTCGCCCAGGTCGGGCGCGAGCGTCGAGCCTGCCCACTTGAGGACGATGCCGCCGTTGTTGATCGCGCCGCCGACCGACCAGCGATCCTCGGTCAGCGCGTAGCAGAACACCCCGCCCAGCGGGTCCACGCCGGGGCGTTCGACCATGACCCGCAGGGCGCCGCTGGTGCCGATCGAGCAGGCCATGATGCCGGGGTGCACGGCGCCCAGACCCAGGTTGGCCAGCGGTCCGTCCCCGGCGCCGACCACCACCGGGGTGCACTGAGGTAGGCCGAGGGCGGTGGCGGCCTGCGCGGTGAGGCCGGGCAGGACGGCGGTGGTGGCGACCAGTTGGGGCAACTGCTCCTCGGTGATGCCGGCGACGGTCAGCGCTTCGGTGTCCCACTCGAGGGTGTGGATGTCCATCAGGCCGGTGGCCGAGGCGATCGAGTGGTCGGTGACCAGCGCTCCGCAGAGCCGCAGCAGCACCCAGTCCTTGATGCCGACCCAGTGCGCGACGCGTTCGAAGAGCCTGGGCTCCTGCTCGGCGAACCAGAGCAGCTTGGGCAGCGGCGACATCGGGTGCATGGGCGTACCGGTGCGTCGGTGCAGGGCCAGCCCGGACGGCACGGCCCGCAGCCGCTCGGCCTGGCGGGTGGCCCGGGAGTCGGCCCAGGTCACCGATGGCGTGAGTGGGTTGCCGGCCGCGTCGAGCCCGATGAGGCTGTGCATGGCCGAGCAGAAGGCCAGGCCGGAGACCGGAACGGTCAGCTCGGTCACCACGGTCCGGATGGACTCGACGACGGCGGCGAGGATCACCTCCGGGTCCTGCTCGGCGTACCCGGGGTGCGGGTCGTCGAGGGGGTAGGCGGCGGAGTGGCTGGCGAGCAGCCGCCCGTCGGTGTCGTACGCCATGGTCTTGGTGCTCGTGGTGCCGATGTCGACCCCGACCACCACACCGGGCAGGGTGTCTGGCGGCATGAGCTTCACCCCCTCCGTGCGGGCGGTGCGGCGGCGGCGCCACCCGGCTGCGGCTGACGTTACCGAGACAGCGACCGCCTCGCACGACACGAGGGAAGGTGAATTGACGCAGCAGTATCGCCCTATCGTCCGGATTGCTCCATCGTTCGGGTATTTCGCCCTTCTTGGCGTGTCCCGGCCGACCATCACGACTGTTAGTCCGAGTGCACCCCAGATTGGTGGCCTGCGCGGCGAAGGAGTCGGCGTGGCAAAGACTGATTCGACGGGTTCCACTTGGCGGTACCGCTGGGCGCAGCGGCAGAACGTGCGGCGGGTCAGCACGTACCGAGGCGCGGAGACGGCCTGGCGGCGACGCGACGACGAGTTGCGGCGGCTGCGCGCCCTGGCCGCCGACTTCCACGGTTCCGCGGCGGCCGGCGCGGGCCTTCCACTCGAACTGGTCGACGACGAGGTGGTGCTGTGGGCGCTGCCCGCCGCGCAACTGGTCGAGGTGCGGCACACGACAGTGCTTCCCGCACCGGACCTGACGGTCGCCGTGCCGACCGCGCCGCTGCGTCCGCGTCGGCCGGACGGCGTACGCGTCACCGATGCCGGCATGGCCGTCATTACCAGCCGTCGGTTGGTGCTGCTCGGCGGGCGGGGCCGGCGCGACTGGGCGTACGGCCGGATGACCGGTCTGGCCCACGACCCGGCAGCCCCGGTGACTCTCGTGCAGGTGCTGGACCGGCGGCGTACCTCCGGCCTGTTGCTGCCCACCGACGCGGCGGCGGACTTCCGGTTCAAGCTGACGCTGGCCTTCGCCGACTCGATCGAGCAGCGCGCCGCGGTGCTCGCCCAGCTCGACGAGCTGATCGCGGAACACGACCAGCTCAAGCCGTTCCGGCCGGCGGCGGCCACGCCGGCGCAGGCCCGGCTCTCCTCGCTCGTGCCCGGTGGCCGTCGGTCCATCGCGGTGGCGGCGGCCGTCGCGCTGCTGGTGCCGGCGGCGCTTGTCGACTCGAACCCGTCGGACCCGAAAGGTGGCGCGGAGGTCGCCGTGGCGGCCACACCGGCACTGGCCGCCAGCGCGCCTCCCGCGCTGCTGCGGCCGGCGATCCCGCCGCCCGCGCACATCACCGCGCCGAAGCGGAAGCCGTCGCCACGCCCCTCGCCCAGCGCGACGTCCGGGCCGCGCTGTGGGGCGCCGGAGAACCCCCTCGGGTACGACTTCTGCGGCGGGACACGTATCCGTCGGCCCGCCGCCGAGGTGTGCGACTGGTTCGACTGCGTGCCGCAGTTCTGGGCGGGCCGGGGCTATTTGGTGCAGTGCCGGGACGGCTCGGTCAGCCTCGCGGGTGGCCGGGCGGGCGGGTGCGCTGAGCACCGGGGCGTCCGGCGGACCGTCACGAAGTAGCCGTTCTGGGGTGATAGTCCGCTTCGGTCGGCGAGAATGATCGGGTGGAGATCCGGTCTGACGACGGCGCCCGGGTGCGGATCCGCCCGGTCGGCTACCAGCCTGGCATCGACCCGCCCGACGACCCCGAGCGGGTCGTGCCGGGCTGGCAGGACTGGCTGCTCGTCGAGGTGGACGCCCGTACCGCCGACGGCCAGATGTGGTCGCACCACTACCCGAGCCTCCTCGTCGAGGAGGCCCGCGCGCTGGGCAGTTGGCTGCACGGCCAGGCGGCTGCGGCCGGCGGGCCGAATCCGTCACCGGCGATGGTCCGCTTCACCGAACCCAACCTGGCCCTGCGTGCCCGGGTGATCCGCCGCCGCCGGCTGGAGCTGATCGTCGAGTTCTCCGCCGAGTCGCTGCCCCCGTGGATGCGCCGACCGGCCACCGCCATCTACCCGTTGATCCTCACCGTGTCGGCTGACGCCCTCGCTGTCGCCGCCGACCAGTGGGCCGGGCACTGCGAGGCGTACCCGCCGCGTGCCCGATCGCGGTTCCCGGCCGACGACCCGCTGCTCGGCCCCCTGCCGCACCGCCGACGCGCGGGCTGACCACTATTGCATCAAATCAGTTTGATGTAATGCGCGGGTGTGACGTCATCCGGCACCAGCGCGCCGCCCGGGTTCGTGACCGCCGCCGGGCACCCGGTGCGGTGGGGTCTGCTCAGCGAGCTGGCCCGCGGTGACCTCGCCGTGCACGAACTGACCGCACGCCTCGGCCAGCCGCAGAACCTCGTCTCGTACCACCTCGGCAAACTCCGCAAGGCCGCGCTGGTGACCGCCCGACGCAGCAGCGCCGACGGCCGCGACACCTACTATTCGCTCGCCCTGGCCCACTGCGCCGGCCTGCTGTCCGGCGCTGGCGCGGCCCTGCATCCCGGGCTGCGGCTCGACCCGCCGTCGCCGGCCACCTCGGTGGCCGGACGAGTGCTGTTCCTGTGTGCCGGCAACAGCTCACGCTCGCAGATGGCCGAAGCGCTGCTGCGGGAACGCACTGCCGGTGCCGTGCAGGCGTACAGCGCCGGGAGTCGACCGAAGCCGGTCCACCCGCACGCGGTGAGCGTCATGTCGGCGCGCGGCATCGACCTGGGCTCGGCCCGACCCAAACACCTCGACGAGTTCACCGGTGAACGGTTCGACGTCGTGATCACCCTGTGCGACCGGGTCAAGGAGGTCTGTCCCGAGTTCCCCGGATGCCCGCGCAGCGCGCACTGGAGCATCCCGGACCCGGCCGTGGCCCCGGACGGGCTGCCCGCGTTCCAACGGGTCGCCGACGACCTCGCCGAGCGGATCGACTTCCTGCTGTACACGCTCGTCCATCCAGGAGAGAGGGCATCATGACCAGCCCCATCGAGGACAGCACGGTCAGCGTGCGGTACCTCGTCGACGATGTCGCCGCCGCGATCGACTTCTACACCGTCCACCTCGGTTTCACCTCGAACAGCGCCCTCCTGCCCGCGTTCGCCGACGTGCGGCGCGGCAACCTGCGGCTGCTGCTCTCCGGCCCGGCCAGCTCGGCCGGCCGGGATCTGCCCGACGGTCGTCGTCCGCAGCCCGGCGGCTGGAACCGCATCCATCTGATCGTCGCCGATATCGACGCGGAGGTCGCCCGGCTGCGCGCGGCCGGAGTCTCCTTCCGCAGTGACGTGGTCAAGGGCCCGGGCGGTCGGCAGATCGTCCTGGACGACCCGGCCGGCAACCCCGTCGAACTCTTCCAGCCCGCCCCGGCCTGACCCGCCCGCCAATTCTCTCCTTTCGGGCGCAAAGGGATACATCGATTCGACCGGCGTTGCCTGTCACGTACGTGAGCGGTTGTACTGCGTGTGACCGTGACCGCACTGGTACCTTCCCCGTGGCGGCTCGCCTGGGCCGAGCGCGAGAACGAGCGGCGTCGGCGTGCGTACCGCGACGCCACCGCCGCCTGGCGTCGACGCGAGGACCACCTGGTCCGGCTGCGGATCGAAGCCGCCGGCTTCCTCGGGTGTACGCAGCCCCGCGCCGGCCTCCCCGTCGACCTCGACCTCGACGAACTCGTCTTCCGGGTCGTACCCCTCGCAGAGCTGGTCGAGGCCCAGGCCCGGCACGTCGCCGGCCTGCCCGCGCCCGGCGGCTGTCCCTTCACCGACCCGGTCGACGCCGCGCTGCCGGCGGGCCTGCGGACCGTCGACACGGGCGTGGCCGTCGTGACCAGCCACCGCGTGGCCTTCGCCGGCCGCGAGCACCGGCGCGAGTGGCGGTACGCGGACCTGCGCGGGGTCGCCCACGACCCGGACGTGCCCCTCACCCTGCTGCACGACGACGGGCGACTGGCCGGGCTGCTGGTTCCGGCCAGCGCCGCCGTGAACTTCCGCTTCTATTGACCCGTAAGGCAAATAGTTGATGGTCAGGAGGCGGCGTAGCGGACTTCGGGCTTGCGGAACAAGGATTTCAC
>NZ_JBNCKT010000012.1:4410-72628 GCF_049841675.1 Micromonospora sp. DT4 | reverse complement strand
CCACCATCGACATCGCCACCATCAAGATCTGGCTCCGCGACCTCGCCCGCGAAACCTGATCCACAAGACACGGCCTAGATCCTGGAAGATCCTGGATCGAGCGTGATCTTTCCGGATCCGGGGCGCGGGAGGCGCTCCCCTCGTCACACAGGGGCGGCACGAGGCCGCGCCTCGGCTCGGCGCGCGCTCGGACGTCGTGCCGGCCCCGCACCGCGGCCTCCAGATCGGGCGCGAGGCGGACCTCCGCCCACCGCACCGGCGCAGGACAGCAGTGATCCACACGAGATAGGGGGAAATGGGGGTGACCCGCGCGGGCGGACACTCCCATTTCGGCGATCTCGTGTGGATCAACCCAGGTGAGCGGTCAGAGGCGGCAGGCGTGGATGTTGGTCACCAGGATGGCGCGGGCGCCCAGGTCGTACAGCTCGTCCATGATCCGGTGCACATCGTCGCTGAGCACCATGGCCTGCACGGCCACCCAGCCCTCGCGGTGCAGCGGCGACACGGTGGGCGACTCGATGCCGGGGGTCAGCCCGCTGGCCCGGTCCAGCAGACCGGCCGGCACGTCGTAGGCGAGCATCACGTAACGGCGGGCCACCAGCACGCCGTGCAGGCGGCGCAGCAACTGCTCGGCCTGCGCGTGGGCCGGCGCGCCGGCGCGGCGTACCAGTACCGCCGACGAGCGCAGCAGCGGCTCGCCGAACACCACGAGGCCCGCCTGACGCAGCGTAGCTCCGGTCTCCACCACGTCCGCGATCACGTCGGCGACCCCGAGGCGTACGGCGTTCTCCACGGCGCCGTCGAGGCGGATCACCTCGGCCTTGACGCCCGCTTCGTCGAGGTGCCGCTCGACGAGCCCGGGGTACGCGGTGGCGATCCGGTGCCCGCCGAGCTGCTGCACGGAGGCGATGTCGTCGGGGCGGGCGGCGAAGCGGAAGGTGGCCCGGCCGAAGGCGAGGTCGACGACCTCCTCGGCGGGTGCGGCCGAGTCGATCAGCAGATCGCGGCCGGTGATGCCGAGGTCGAGGTCACCGGAGCCGACGTAGGTGGCGATGTCCTTGGGACGCAGGTAGAAGAATTCGACGTCGTTGCCCTCGTCGCGGCAGACGAGGTCCTTGGGGTCGGTGCGCTGGCGGTAGCCCGCCTCGCGCAGCATCTGGGCAGCCGGCTCGGCCAGGGTGCCCTTGTTGGGAATGGCGACACGCAACATGACGGAGTGCTCCTTCGATCGAGTCTGATCAACGACGGGGCGCACTCACAGATGTCGGTAGACGTCCTCCAGTTCGAGACCGCTGGCGAGCATCAGCACCTGGACCTGGTAGAGCAGTTGGGAGATCTCCTCGGCGGTGCGCTGGGGCCCCTCGTGCTCGGCGGCCATCCACGACTCGGCCGCCTCCTCGACGACCTTCTTGCCGATGAAGTGCACGCCCTTGTCCAGCGCGGCGACGGTGCCCGAGCCCGGGGTGCCGGCGGCGGCCTTGGCCTGCAGCTCGGCGAACAACTCCTCGAACGTCTTCACGGGGAACGATTCTTCCAGCCGCCGGGCCGGCGCCCCGAGTCCGGGTCCACCGCAACCCAGCAGGCGGACAATTCCCTATCATCGCGGTGGGAAAATCTTCGATCGATGCTCGTTGAGCTTTACGCTGTCGGCCATGGCCAGTCGCTCACGTCTTATCGCGCTCACCATCGCCGGCACCGTCGTCGCCGCCATCGCCGGATGCGCGCCGCAGGACGAACCGACCCCCACCGTCACCGCCGCGCCGTCCTGCGCCAAGGACAGCCTGCCCACCCGTACGCCGGGCAAGCTCACCATCGCCACCGACCAGCCGGCCTACGAGCCGTGGTTCCGGCAGGACAGGCCGGACAACGGCGAGGGCTTCGAGGCCGCCGTCGCGTACGCGGTGGCCGAGAAGCTGGGCTACGCCCGGGGCGACGTCACCTGGACGCGGGTGAAGTTCGACACCGCGATCGCACCCGGCCCGAAGACCTTCGACTTCGACATCAACCAGTTCTCCATCACCGAGGAGCGCAAGCAGGCGGTGGACTTCTCCGCGCCGTACTACCTGGTGCGGCAGACCGTCATCGCGCTGAAGTCCTCGAAGATCGCCGGCAAGACGTCGCTCGCCGACCTGCGCGGCGCCAAGCTCGGCGCCCAGGTCGGCACGACCAGCTACCAGGCGATCACCGAGGTGCTCAAGCCGACGGCGAAGCCGCAGGTCTACAACAGCAACGACGACGCCAAGAAGGCCCTGCAGAACGGGCAGATCGACGGTCTCGTGGTGGACCTGCCGACGGCCTTCTACATCATCGGCGCGGAGATCACCGACGCGGTGCTCGTCGGACAGGTGCCGCAGGTGGGTGTGCCGGAGGTGTTCGGCCTGCTGCTGGACAAGAACTCGCCGCTGACCCGCTGTGTGAGCGGCGCAGTCGGTGAGCTCAGCGAGGCCGGAACGTTGCGGGAGTTGGAACAGAAGTGGCTCGCGCAGGTGGCGGGGGCGGCCGAGCTGAAGTGACGGCGCGGGAGCACATCCCCTCCGCGGCGCAGGTGCGGCGGTCGGCGTACCGGCGTCGACAGACCATCTACAGCGTGCTGGTCGCGGCCTCCTCCACGGCGGCGCTCGGCACGTTGCTGGTCGTCGCGGTGACCGGCGCGCCGGGCTGGGACCGGGTACGGCGGACGTTCCTGGACCCGGGGATCGCCGCCGACGCCCTGCCGGCCGTGCTGGACGGGCTCTGGCTCAACGTACGGCTGCTGGTCTGCTGTGCGGCCGGCGCGCTGCTGCTCGGGCTGGTGATCGCCGTGCTGCGGACGCTGCGCGGCCCGATCTTCTTTCCCGTGCGGGCGCTGGCCGCCGGCTACACGTACACGTTCCGCGGCCTACCGCTGATCATCGTGCTCTACCTGCTCACCCTGGGTGTGCCCGGGTTGCGGCTGCGCGGCATGCCGTCGGTGCTGGTGCTGGGCGGGCTCGCGCTGGTGCTCACCTACGGTGGCTACCTCGCCGAGGTGTTCCGGGCCGGCATCGAGTCGGTGCACCCCAGCCAACTCACCGCGGCCCGTTCGCTGGGCCTGACCCACCGGCAGACGATGCGGCACGTGGTGCTGCCGCAGGCCGTCCGCCGGGTGGCACCACCGCTGCTCAACGACGTGGTAGCCCTGCAGAAGGATGTCGGGCTGGTCTCGCTCGCCGGTCCGATCGACGCGGTCCGGGCCGCCCAGATCGCCACCGCCCAGTCGTTCAACTACACGCCGTACGTCGTGGCGGGCGTGCTGTTCGTGCTGCTTGCGATCCCGCTGATCGCGGTCACCGACTGGGTGACGCTGCGCTCGGCCCGTCGCCAGTCGGGAGGCTGACCGTGACGCTGCTGCGCTGTCGTGGGTTGCGCAAGGAGTACGCCGGCCACGTCGTGCTGGACGGGCTCGACCTGACGGTCGCCGAGCACCGGGTGGTGGCCCTGATCGGGGCGTCCGGGTCGGGCAAGTCCACCCTCCTGCGGTGCGTGAACCTCCTCGACGAGGTGGACGACGGCACCATCGAGCTGGACGGGGAGGACATCTCCGACCCGCGTGTCGACGCCGACCGGGTACGCCGACGGATCGGCATGGTGTTCCAGGCGTACAACCTGTTTCCGCACCTGAGCGTGCTGGACAACATCACCCTCGCGCCCCGGCGCGTCCACCGGCGTGCCCGTGCCGAGGCCCAGGCCCAGGCCCGCGACCTGCTCGACCGGGTGGGTCTGGGCGCGAAGGCGGACGCCTATCCGGACGGGCTCTCCGGTGGGCAGCAGCAGCGGGTGGCGATCGTCCGGGCGTTGGCCAACTCGCCCCGGCTGATGCTGCTCGACGAGGTCACCTCGGCGTTGGACCCGGAACTCGTCGGCGAGGTGTTGACGATGATCCGGGACCTGAAGGCCGACGGCATGACAATGGTGCTGGCCACCCACGAGATGGGCTTCGCCCGCGAGGTCGCCGACGAGGTGTGTTTCCTCGACGCCGGGCGCGTCGTCGAGAGCGGCCCGCCGGAGCAGGTGCTCGGCGAGCCGACACAGCCCCGGACCCGGCAGTTCCTGCGCCGGATCATCGAGGCCGGCCGGCTGTGAGACGAGCCGACCACCGCCGAAAGACCCGATCCCGCCGAAGACGCGGCCACCACCGAAGGCCCGACACGGCCGAAGACTCGGCCACCACCGAAGACCGGGCCACCGCCGAAGACGCGGCCACCGCCGGAGAGCCTGCCCCGCCGAGGGCGCGTCAGCCGCCGAAGCCGACCCGCTGGACGTTGCCGGCGGCGACGGTACGCACGGCCAGCGCCGCGTCGAGCGCCGCCACTGTCGCCGCCCAACCCTTGTCCTCCGCCGAGCCGGGCAGCCCGGCCCGGTCCCGGGCCTGCTCGATGGTCTCCACGGTGAGCACGCCGTGCGCGACCGGCTTGCCCTCGTCCAGCGCCACGCGGGTCAGCCCGTCGGTGACCGAACGGCACACGTAGTCGAAGTGGGCGGTCGACCCCCGTACGACCACGCCGAGCGCGACCACGACGTCGCAGCGGCGCGCGAGGGCCTGGGCGACGACGGGCAGCTCGACCGAGCCGGCGACGCGGGCGACCACGGATCGCGCGCCGCACGCCTCGGCGGCGGCGACCGCGCGCTCCAGCATGTGGTCGGTCAGATCGCCGTGCCACCGCGCGGCCACCACGCCGACGGTCAGCCCCGCGGCGTCCACCGCGTCGACTCCCGGCTCACCGAAACCCGCCATCGTCATGCTCCGATCTCGTCGTTGGCGACCGGACGCCCCAGCGGCGCCTCGGACAGCTCGTCCAACTCGTCCAGCAGGTGACCCATCCGGTCCCGCTTGGTGCGCAGGTAGCGCAGGTTCTCCGGGTGCGCGCCGGCCGGCAGCCCCTCGCGGCCGGTGATGGTGAGCCCGTAGCCCTCCAGCCCGGCCCGCTTGGCCGGGTTGTTGGTCAGCAGCCGCATCGAGCGCACGCCCAGGTCGTAGAGGATCTGGGCACCGGTGCCGTAGTCGCGGGCGTCGGCCGGCAGACCCAGGTCGAGGTTGGCGTCCACGGTGTCGCGGCCCTGGTCCTGCAACTGGTACGCCTGGAGTTTGTGCAGCAGCCCGATGCCACGCCCCTCGTGCCCGCGCACGTAGAGGACCACGCCCCGGCCCTCGTGGGCGACCCGGGCCAGCGCGGCGTCCAACTGCGGCCCGCAGTCGCAGCGCAGCGAGCCGAACACATCCCCGGTCAGGCACTCGGAGTGCACCCGGACCAGCACGTCCTGGCCGTCGCCAAGGTCACCGATGACCATGGCGACGTGCTCGGCCGGGTCGTGCTCGGCGCGGTAGCCGAGCGCCCGGAACACCCCGTGCCGGGTCGGCATCCGGGCCTCGGCCACCATCTCGACCTGCTTCTCGGTACGCCGCCGGTAGGCGATCAGGTCGGCGATGGTAATCAGCACGAGGCCGTGTTCGGCGGAGAACTTCTCCAGATCCGGCAACCGCATCATGGTGCCGTCGTCATTCACCAGCTCGCAGAGCACGCCCGCCGGGCGCAGTCCGGCGAGCCGGGTCAGGTCGATCGCCGCCTCGGTGTGCCCGGGCCGGCGCAGCACCCCACCCTCGCGGGCGCGCAGCGGCACCACGTGACCGGGACGCGCCAGGTCGGTCGGGTCGGTGGCGGCGCCGGCGAGCAGCCGGATCGTGTGCGCGCGGTCGGCCGCCGAGATGCCGGTGTCGACCCCCTCCCGGGCGTCCACGGTCACCGTGTACGCGGTGCCACGCCGGTCCTGGTTGGTGTGGTGCATCGGCGGCAGGTCGAGCCGGTCGGCCTCGCTCTCGGTCAACGGCACGCAGACGTACCCCGAGGTGTAGCGCACCATGAACGCCAGCAGTTCCGGCGTGGCCAGCTCGGCCGCGAAGATCAGGTCGCCCTCGTTCTCCCGGTCGGCGTCGTCGACCACGACGACCGGCCGTCCGGCCGCGATCTCGGCGACCGCGTGCTCGATATCGGCGAAGCTGCTCATGCGACGGCCTCCGTGTAGGTGGGCGGGAGCGTGGCTGCCGGCCTGGTGGCGCGCGACGTGCGCCACCAGGCGGCGAAGCCCCAGGCGCAGAAGGCGCCGTAGACCAGGTACATGGCCGCCGACGGGTAGAACCCGCCGCGCAGCAGCAGCGGCACGCCGACGGCGTCCACCGCGATCCACACCAGCCAGAACTCGACCCAGCCGCGGGCCATGCCGTAGGTCGCCAGCAGGCTGCCGGTGAGGATCCAGGCGTCCGGCAGCGGACCCCACGAGCCCAGTGCGGTGAGCAGCGGGTACGCCGCGGCGGTGCCGACGACGGCGGCCAGCAGCATCGCGAGCCGTTCCCGCCCGGTGGCCCAGCGGGGCGACACGGCGGCGTGCTGGGCGTCGACGCGGCTGTTGCGTCGCCACCGCCACCAGCCGTAGACGCTGACGAGGAAGAAGAAGACCTGCCGGCCGGCCTGCCCGTACAGGTCGTGGGCCTGCGGGGTGGCGAACACCCCGCCGAGGAAGACGGTGAACAGCAGCGCATTGCCGATCATGCCGACCGGCCACGCCCAGACCAGCCGACGCAGCCCGAGCAGCGCGGAGATCAGGCCGAACGCGTTGCCGACGACCTCCCGGACCAGCACCGGCGAGCCGGCCACCTGCACCTGGGCGTCGAGCAGCCAGCCGAGGGCGCCCATCAGGCCACCTCACCGGTATCGGCGAGCCGGCTGCCCAGCAGCCGCTCGACGTACTTGGCCACCACGTCGACCTCGAGGTTGACCGGGTCACCGACGCTCTTCGCGCCGAGGGTGGTCAGCTTCAGGGTGGTCGGGATCAACCCGACGGCGAACTCGTCCACGCCGACGGCGGCCACGGTCAACGAGACGCCGTCGATGGTGATCGAGCCCTTCTCCACCACGTAACGGGACAGGTCGGCGGGGAGCCGGAACCGGACGGTCTCCCACTGCTCGGCCGGCTCCCGGGAGATCAGTTCGCCGACGCCGTCGACGTGGCCCTGCACGAGGTGCCCGCCGAGGCGGCTGCCCAGCGCCGCGGCCCGTTCCAGGTTGACCGGGTCACCGGGGCGCAGCGCGCCCAGCGCGGAGCGGCGCAGGGTCTCGCCCATGACGTCGGCGGTGAAGACGCCGTCCGCCGCGTCCACGACGGTCAGGCAGACACCGTTGACGGCGATGGAATCACCGTGGCGGGCGTCGGACGTGACCAGCGGCCCGCGCACGGCGACAAGCGCCGAATCGCCCGCCGTGGCGGTGACGCGCACGATCTCGCCCAATTCCTCGACAATGCCGGTGAACATCTCAGGCCTCCCTCTTACGGGGCAAAGCGGTGATCCGGAGATCCGGACCGACCTGCGTAACGTCGACGAACTCCAGATCGATGGCCTCAGCGATGGTCGTCACTCCCGCGTCGACCAGGGCGGTGGGGCCGGCGCCGAGCAGCCTCGGCGCGACGTACCCGACGATCTTGTCGACCAGACCGGCGGCCAGGAACGCGCCGGCCAGCCGGGGCCCACCCTCCAGCAGCACCGCGCGGACGCCGCGCTGGTGCAGCGCCGCGAGCAGCGCCGGCAGGTCGACCCTGCCGTCCGGACCCGCGCCGACCTCGGCGGCGGTCGCGATCCACGTCCGCGCGGCGCCGTCGCGGACCCGGGCGTCGACCGGGGTACGCCCCGAGCTGTCCACCACCACGCGCAGCGGCTGCCGGATGGCAAGGCTGCCGTCGCGCAGGTTGCGGGCGGTCAGCCGGGGGTCGTCGGCGAGCACGGTGCCCACCCCGGCGATGACCGCGTCGACGGTGCCGCGCAGCGCGTGCACGTCGATCCGGGCCGCCTCAGAGGTGATCCACATGCTGGTGCCGTCCGCGGCGGCGGACCGGCCGTCGAGGGTGGCGGCGTACTTCCAGATGACGTACGGCCAGCCCCGCCGCATCGAGGTCAACCAGGCCACGTTGCCGGCCTCGGCCTCGCCGCCGCGTACCCCCAGGTCCACCTGGACCCCGGCGGAGCGCAACGTGGCGGCGCCGCCGGAGGCCACCGGGTTCGGGTCCGGTACGGCGACGACCACGCGGGCTACTCCGGCCTGGACCAGCGCGGTGCTACAGGGGCCGGTGCGGCCGGTGTGGTCGCAGGGTTCCAGAGTGACGACCGCCGTGCCGCCCTTCGCGCGCCGCCCGGCCTGGGCCAAGGCGACGATCTCGGCGTGCGGCCCGCCCGCGTAGGCGTGGAAGCCCTCGCCCACGACCTGGCCGTCCTCGTCGAGCAGCACGCACCCGACCACCGGGTTCGGGCTGGTGGTACCCAGCCCACGCGCCGCCAGCTCGATCGCACGCCGCATCGCCTCGTCGACGGAGACGCTGGCCATCGCCCTGTCCTGCCCTCTCACTCGCCTCATCGCGCAAGCGGTCAGGGAGGCGGCATGGACCGCGGGCAGGCGGCGGCGGATGCCGGGTACGGCACAGCCGTCCCGGGAGGTGCGGCAGGCACGCTGAAGCCAGCGGCCGGCTCGGACCCGTCCGTCCCGCGCGCTGTCTCCCATCCGGACTGTCTGGGCGCGGACGAGCCGCTCCCAACCGTCGGCCCCGGATTTTCACCAGGTCCACCGGGCGGCAGAGCCGTCCGGGTCGCGGGCTGACCACGGTTGGACCGTGGATCACCGCCGGTTCGGAATTTCACCGAGTCCCGCCAGCGCGTGGTGGGTACTTCGCAGTCTTGCACGCCGAACCCGGTGTGTCGTTATCCAGGCGAGCTACTTCACAGCGGGATCACGCGTCAGGTGACGCCGCGCCGCCGGTCCACGGCGACGTACGACCCCGGCTGGCTCTTGGCGAGCGTCTTCATCTCCGAGGCCACCGCGATCGCCTCGAGCGGGTCGGTGAACCGCTTGCCGGCGTCGGACAGGGAGACGCCGATCGAGAGCGTGACCAGGGCCGCCCGGCGGATGTTGCCGCGCCGGTCCTTCAACTCGACGAACCCGCGCTCGCGGTCGGTCGGGTCGTAGAGCGTGTCGGCGGAATTCTCGAAGTCGACCACCGCCCGGGAGGTGAGTGGGCGGACCTGGTCGGGCGCGCAGACGATCACGAAGTCGTCGCCGCCGACGTGGCCGAGGAAGGCCGGCGGCAGTCCCACCGCCACCACCGCCCGATGCAGGCTGCGGGCCAGCGCGGAGATGAAGTCGTCGCCCCGGACGAAGCCGTACCGGTCGTTGACGCTCTTGAACCGGTCGATGTCGATGTAACCGACCGCGTAGTCCACCCCCTGGCGGACCCGGTCGCTGATCTCCCGACGGATGCGGCTGTTGCCGGGCAGTCCGGTGAGCGGGGAGACCTCCCGGAACTCCTTGTTGCGCCGCAGCGTCGAGGAGACCCGGGCCACCAGCTCGGCGGTGTCGAACGGTTTGACCAGGTAGTCGTCCGCGCCCGCACTGAGCCCGTGGACCTTGTCCACGGTCATCCCCTTGGCGGTCAGCATGATCACCGGTAGGGCGGAGGTCATCGGGTTGGCACGCAGCCGCCGGGTCAGCTCCAGACCGTCGACGCGGGGCATCATGAGGTCGACCACCGCGAGGTCGGGTCGCTGGCGCTCGATGATCTCCAGGGCCTCCTGGCCGTCGCTGGCGTGGATCACGTCGAAGCCGTGCAACCGCAGGTTGAACTCGACGAACCGGGCAATGTCGTCGTCGTCGTCGACGACGAGGATGACGTCCTTGCGGTCGACCTCGGGCTCCACCTCAGGCCTCGGGCGCCGCGCGTTCCGCCAGTGCCCGCAGGTGCCGAACCGCCTCCGCCGGGTCGGCGGCGCCGTAGACGGCGGTCCCGGCCACGAACGCGTCGGCACCGGCCGCGGCGGCCTGCTCGATGGTGTCGGCGGCGATCCCGCCATCCACCTCGATGCGCAGCTCCAGGTGGCCGGCGTTCACGTGCCGACGGGCGGCGCGGACCTTGTCCAGCAGCTGCGGGATGAGCCGCTGACCGCCGAAGCCCGCCTTGATCGTCATGATCAGCAGGGTGTCGAAGCTGGGCAGCAGGTCCAGGTACGGCTCGATCGGGGTGTCCCGGTCGATGGCCAGTCCGGCCTTCGCGCCGGCCGAGCGCAGGTCCTTGGCCAGGGCCACCGGGTCGTCGGCCGCCTCGGCGTGGAAGGTGACGTTGTACGCGCCGGCGTCGGCGTACCCGGGCGCCCACCGACGCGGGTCGGAGATCATCAGGTGCACGTCGAACGGCATCGTGGTGGCTGCCCGCAGGCTCTGCACCACGGGCAGCCCGATGGTCAGGTTGGGCACGAAGTGGTTGTCCATCACGTCCACGTGCAACCAGTCCGCGGCGTCCTCGACGGCACGGACCTCTTCGGCGAGGTGAGCGAAATCGGCGGCCAGGATGCTCGGCGCGACGATCGGCGGCGGTACGGTCACGGGGCCAGTGTACGAACGCAACCACCCGCCGCCCGCAGCACGGCACCCACTCCGACACGCTGTGATCCAGCAGTGACCAGTAGTGCAGAATATGCCGGTCCGGGCCATCGATTCCGGACGAACAGACATCAGTGGCTGGCCGATCGACCCAAACGCGACGACACTCCAAGCGGGACGGTGCCGTAGGCTGCACGCCCGCCGGGGTCGCGCCGCAGGGCGCGGCGGCCGGTCGCCAGCTCCCGGGAGGGCGGACGATGCGACGGTGGCTTGCAGCGCTGGCGCTGGTCGGCGTCACGACGATGCTGCTCTCCGGCTGCGCGCCAGCGCGCGGCGCGGACGGTGATCTCACCGACGACTGGCCGGAGCTGCGGGTTCCACGACCGTTCACCCCGGCCACCGACACCTGCCTGCCCCGGATCACCTCGGTCGTGCAGGCCAGCACGTACGAGACCGTGGACTGCGCCCGCAGCCACCTCGCCGAGGCGATCCACGTCGGCACGTTCACCGGTCCGGCGGCGCGTGCCGGGACCCGGCCGGGCCCCGGTTCGACCGCACTGCGCGCGGCCCGCTCCGAGTGCGACCAGCGGGCCCGGGAGGTGCTCGGCGGCGACTGGCACGCGGCGAGGCTCACCCTGACGCTGTCGCTGCCCTCGGCGGCGGCCTGGACCGGGGGCGCGCGCTGGTTCCGCTGCGACCTCAGCGAGACCGACAGCATCGACAACACCCGGCCGGTGAACCGGGTCGGCAGCCTGCGCGGCGCATTGATCGGCGACAGCCCGCTGACACACCGCTGCTTCGATCCCAAGCTGATCGGCGACAACCTCAACTACATGGCCCCGGTCCTCTGCACCGAGCCGCACCGCGCCGAGTTCGTCGGCGTCTACGAGGAGAAGGACATGGACTGGGCGGCCTTCTCCCGTGCGGGCGAGCAGGCGCACCAGCGCTGCATGGCGTTGATCGCCGCGTACGTCGCCGTGCCCAACAACAGCGAGCTGCCGTACCGGGCCGGGTCCATCTACTACCCACCGTCGCAGCGGGAGTGGGAGGAGGGCGACCGCGGGGTGCGCTGTTTCCTGTGGAGCGACGATCGCAAACTCACCCGTTCGATGCGCGGCGCCGGCCCCGAGGGACTGCCCGCCAGCTGAGCCACGGTGCCGTATGCTGCTGCGCCGTGGCGCTACCGGCCGGCTGGGGGCCGACCGGAGGTCACCAGCGGCGGGAGGTCGAAGGATGCGACGGTGGTTGACGGCGGTTGCCGGGAGCGCGGCGGTTGCCCTGGCGCTCAGCGGCTGTGGCGCGCCCGCCGGAGTCGACCGGAACCTCGTCGACGACTGGCCGGCGCCGGTGGCGGCGCAGCAGTTCGTCCCCGCCGCCGGCGTCTGCCACCACTCCTCCCAGCAGGTCGGCTTCCTCAGCGGCTACAACCCGATGGAGTGCACTGAGGCGCACCGGGTGGAGACCATCCACGTCGGTACGCTCACCACCCCCGGCGCAGAGCGCGGCACGACCCCGCCGCCCGGCTCGGAGGGCATGCGGGCCGCCCAGGCCGGCTGCGACAAGGAGGTCACCAAGGCGGTGGGCGGTGACTGGCGCTCCGGACGCCTCGGACTGACCGTCGTGCTGCCGTCCGCGCCCGCCTGGGCCGGCGGCGCCCGCTGGTACCGCTGTGACGTCACCGAGATCGCCAGCATCGACGACACCGCCGTCGACCTGCGCACCGGCAGTCTGCGGGGCGCGCTGAGCGGCGCGGCGCCACTGGCGTACCGCTGCTTCAACCCGAAGCTGGTCAAGGACAAGATCGAGGAGATGGTCGCGGTGTCCTGCACCGCGAAGCACCACGCCGAGTTCGTCGGGATCTGGCAGGCCCCCGACATCAGCTACGCGGAGTTCAACCGCACCACGAAGCGCACCCACCGGGCGTGCCAGTCGGTCACCGCCAAGTACGCCAAGGTGCCGGACGACTCCAAGCTCGACTTCCGCGCCGGGACGATCTACTACCAGCCGTACGAGCAGGAGTGGAAGAACGGCAACCGTGGCGTGCAGTGCTTCCTGTGGATCAGCGACCGGAACCTGACCCGCTCCATGCGCAACGCCGGATCCAAGGGGCTCCCGGTCACCTGATCCCGACCGGTACGACCGCACCCGGCCGGATGGGCCGGGTGCGGTGTCGTGTTCAGCCCCTCGCGGGGACGGCTGTCAGCTCTCGCGGGGGCCGGCGGTCAGCTTTTGCGCGGGCCGGCTGTCAGCCCTTGCGCAGGACGGCGAGGAACATCGCGTCGGTGCCGTGCCGGTGCGGCCAGAGCTGCACGGTGGGGCCGTCGCCGAGGCCGGGCATACCGGCGGGCAGCAGCGGCCGGGCGTCGACGAAGTCCACCGCGACGCCGCTGCGGCGGGCCGCCTCGGTGACCGTCACGTGCGTCTCCACCGTGTGCGGCGAGCAGGTGACGTAGGCGACCAACCCGCCCGGCCGGACCGCCCGCAGCGCCGCGCCCAGCAGCTCCCGTTGCAGCCGGGTCAAGGACGGCAGGTCGGAGGGCTGGCGGCGCCAGCGCGACTCGGGCCGCCGGCGCAACGAGCCCAGCCCGGTGCACGGGGCGTCCACCAGCACCCGGTCGAAGTGGCCCTCGGGCAGCTTCGGGTCCGCGCCGACCTCACGACCGTCCATGGCGAGCACGGTCACCGGCAGACCCCGGGTCGCCTGGGACACCAGCCGGGCCCGGTGCTCGGCCACCTCCACGGCGGTCAGGCGGGCACCCCGCTGCGCGGCCAACGCGCCGAGCAGCCCGGCCTTGCCGCCGGGGCCGGCGCAGAGGTCCAGCCAACGCCCGTCCGGGCCGTCCAGTGGCGCGTCGGCGAGCGCGGCGGCCACGAGTTGGGAGCCCTCGTCCTGGACGTGGGCGCGGCCGTCGGCCACCGCCGGCACGTCGCCGGGCGCGCCGCCAGGCAGATAGACGGCGTACGGGGAGAACGCGCCGGGGGCGCCACCGACCGCGTCGGCCAGCTCGACCGGGTCGATCAGGCCGGGACGGGCGCACAGGTGCACCGGGGGACGCTCGTTGTCCTCGATCAGGAGCCGGGCGGTCTCGCCCAGGTCACCGCCGAGCGCCTCGGAGAAGGCCCGCACGATCCACTGCGGGTGGCTGTACGCCAGCGCCAAGTGCCCGACCGGGTCGGTCTCGATGGGCGGGGCGAGCTTGGCCACCCACGCGTCGATGTCGCGGGTGGACACCTCGCGCAGCACCGCGTTGGCGAACCCGGCGGCGCCCGGCGCGACCGAGCGGACCAGGTCCACGGTCGACGACACGGCCGCATGCGGGGGCACCCGCGTGTGCAGCAGCTGGTACGCCCCGATCCGCAGCGCGTCGCGTGCCGGCGGGTCGATCCGGGCCACGTCCCGGCCGGACGCGTCGCTGAGGATCGCGTCCAGCGTGCCCAGGTGGCGCAGCGTGCCGTAGGTCAGCTCGGTGGCGAAGGCGGCGTCGCGGCCGTACAGCCCCTCCTCGCGCAGGATGGTGGGCAGCACCAGGTTGGCGAAGGCGTCGTCGCGGTGCACGGCGGCCACCGCCTCGTACGCCGCACGTCGCGGCCGGTCCAGCGGAGGCCGAGCCGGCCGGCGGTCGCCACCTCGGCCGGCCGACGGACCGCCACGGTACGGGCGCGTCCCCTCCGGGGCCGTCACGCGAGGCCCTCGCCGGCGCTGACGCGGACGCCACGGGCCCAGTCGGTGGCCGCCATGGCCCGCTTGCCCGCGGCCCGGACCTCGCCGAGTCGCACCGGGCCGGTGGCCGTACCGGCCAGCACGCGGCTCTTCTCCACCAGCAACTCTCCCGGTTTCAGGTCCGGGCCGTCGGCGACCGCCGCGACCGGACCGAGCTTCACCCGCTCGTCGCGGAAGGTCGTCCACGCGCCGGGGGCCGGGGTGCAGGCCCGAATCCGCCGGTCCACCGCGAAGGCCGGGTCGCTCCAGCGGACCCGGGCGTCCTCCACCGTCAGCTTCGGCGCCAGGGTCACCCCGTCGGCGGGCTGCGGCTCGGCGCGGGCGGTGCCGGTGGCGATGGCGTCGAGCACCGCCACCAGCAGCCCCGCGCCGGAGTCGGCGAGCCGCTCCAGCAGGTCGCCGGACGTGTCGCCGGGGCGGATCTCGTCGGTCAGGGTGCCGTAGACGGGCCCGGTGTCCAGGCCCTGCTCCAGTTGGAAGACGCTGGCCCCGGTCAGCTCGTCACCCTGCAGGACGGCGTGCTGCACGGGCGCCGCGCCCCGCCAGGCCGGCAGCAGCGAGAAGTGCAGGTTGATCCAGCCGTGGCGGGGGATCTCCAGCGCGGACGGCGGCACCAGCGCGCCGTAGGCCACCACCGGCACGCAGTCCGGCGAGAGCTCGCGCAGCCGGCCGAGGAACTCCGGGTCGCGGGGTCGGGCCGGCGTGAGCACCTCCACGCCGTGCTCGTCGGCCCACGTGCCGACCGGGGAGCGGGACAGGCCCCTCCCCCGTCCGGCGGGCGCGTCGGGTCGGGTGACGACGGCGACCAGTTCGTGTGGGGAGGCCGCGACGGCGGCCAGGGCGGGTACGGCCACCGCCGGGGTGCCGGCGAAGATCACACGCATCCGGGTCACCGACCCAGACCGAAGGGGCTGCCACCGGCGTGCGGGTTGACCTTGACCACCGGGGGGGCTGCCGGGTCGTACCACTCGGCCTGGCGGATCGCCTTCATGGCCTCCTTGCGACCGGCGGTGTCGAGCCGGTCGAGGAAGAGCACACCGTCGAGGTGGTCGGTCTCGTGCTGCACGCAGCGGGCCATCAGCCCGGTGCCGACGATCTGCAGCGGGTCGCCGTAGCCGTTGAAGCCCTTGGCGACGACGTTCTGGCGGCGCTTGGTGTCGAAGTAGAGCCCGGGGATGGACAGGCAGCCCTCGGGGCCGTCCTGCTCCTCCTCGTCGGGGAACTCCAGCACCGGATTGACCAGGTGCCCGAGCACGTCGTCGACGTCGAAGGCGAACACCCGCAGGCTCACGCCGAGCTGCGGCGCGGCCAGACCGGCGCCGTTCTGGCCCCGCATCGTGTCGGTGAGGTCGGCGATGAGCCTACGCAGCTCGACATCGAAGTCGACCACCGGATCGGCCGGCGTGCGCAGCACCGGATCCCCAAACAGACGGATGGGCTGGACGGTCACGCGGGACGGCTCCTTCGTCGGACGGGCGAGCGGTGCCGTACCAGTCTACGGAGTGCCCGGCAGCGCTCCGGCCCGCGTACCTCGATCGGCCATCGCCGGTGTGCCCAGCGTCACCGACCCGGCCCCGGGAGCCGCAGCCGGGGCCAGCAGGGCCCGGACCCGGTACAGCCGCAGCGCCCGGCCGTAACAGCGGATCGCCTCCCGGTGGTCACCCAGCCGCGCGTGGACGAAGCCGAGGCTGTCCCAGGTGTTCGCCTCGCCGTGCCGGTCGCCGGTGCGGCGCAGCAGCTCCAGCGCCCGCAGTGCGCGAGCGCCGGGGCGTACTGGCCGAGCTGGGCGTGCGCCCAACCCACCGCGTTGCGGGCGCTCGCCTCACCGGTCAGATGGCCGGCGTCGCGCGTCGAACGAGTCCAGCGGGCGGAGTGCTCCGCGCAGCTCCACGGCCAGGCTGGACAGGGCGAACCCGGGGATTCGCCGCCCCCCCGAGCGGCGAGCACCGCCAGCGCCAGCGCCAGCGGCAACCGCGCGCGCCCCTCGATGATCTCGTCCACGGCCCGTGGCTCGAGGGCCAACCGGTCCGCGCCGAGCCGCCGGGCCAGCAGCTGCCACGCCTCGGCGGCGCTGAGCAGCTCCACGCCGACCGGCCGGGCACCGCCCACACCAACGCCGTCGGCCAGGGTGACAGCGGCGGCCCGGTGGAGATCGTGAACCCGGCGAACACCCTCCAGGTCTGGGCGACCGGCACCAACACCGCCATCGACGACACCAATACCGCGACGGCATGTACCGGCTACGTTCCCACCGGGCGGGTGTGCGCCTGGCGGCTCTACGACGAGGACATCTTCTCCGGCATGGCCGGCGTCGGCGCCTCCGGAGTCGTCCTGGGCTGACGCCTTCCGAATGAAGGAGCATTCAGGCTGACAGTCGGGCCGGCGTGCATCCCGCGCGCCGGCCCGGCACCGCGCTGGGCCTAGGCGCCGACGCCCGTGTCCGCGGCGAGCACGGCGTCGCCGCGGAGCAGTGCCGGCTCCGGCAGCGGCAACTGGATCTTGTGGGCCGCCTCCCAGTCGTAGACCAGGCCCGGCCGGACCTGAGCGGCGAAGTAGTCCACGGCGCTCATCCCGCCCACCACCGGCTCGTCGACCTCGGCCACCAGCTGGGCCGGGACCAGGGAGAAACCGTTCTGCAGGGCGGCGCTGAGCCGCCGGTGACCGTCGACGACGAAGAAGTACTCCCCCGTGAAGCCGATCTTCAACGGCTCCAGGGACTCGTCGCCGGCCTCGGCCACGTCGCCGACGAACTCGCTGTCCCAGAGGCCGCGCAGGGTGGCGATGTCCTCGGTCGGGTAGACCCGGGCCGGGTCCAGGAGCAGCAGCGGCGGACCGTCGCGCAGCACGTCGGCGCCGAGCGTGCCCTCGTACGCGGCGACGATGTGCTCGACCACCTCGGCCGCGGAGGCCCGGGTGGTGTCACAGATCAGGTCGTAGTTGCGCAACCGCGCCTTGTCCACGCCGTAGCGGACGATGAACCGGTTCCGCTCGCTCGCGCTGCGCTCGCGGAGCTTGACCTTGGCCTCCTGGAGCGAGGTGTAGCTCTCCGCCGGGCCGGACGGGCGGGCCAGCACCCGGCGGGCCGCCTCACCCGGCTCGGTGACCATGTGCACCTTGAGCGCGTCGGTGAAGAAGTGCCAGGCCAGCCGCGAATCCATGATCAGGTTTTCGCCGGAGGCGGCGATGTCGCGCTGGAGCTGGTCGACGTACCCGTCGACGGCCTGGTCCAGCTCGGCGTGCAGGTTGAGTTGCAGGGCGGTCATCTGCCGCTGCTGCGCCATCTCCCGATAGAGGTCACCCACGCTGACCCGGCGCATCCCGAGCCGCTTGGCGATCTCCACCGACACCGTGCTCTTGCCGCTGCCGAGGTCGCCGTTGAAGACGATCGATTGTCGAACGGTCACGACTGGTCCACCCCTGATAACCGGCTTCCTGACATCATCGACATCGCGTCCGACCGACGCGTTCCCGCCATCGTCGCGCCATCCCGCGGCGCACCCGGCCCGGCCCGTCCGTCTCCGGCGGTGCCGTGACCTGGGGCCGTTGTACGCCCGAGCATGACGGGCGATGCTACCACCTCGTCGCCAGCGCTTTGCCGGACGCGGTGTGCGGGCACCGGTCCCCACGGCGGGGTTCCCGCCCGTCGGCCGCGCCCGGGAAACGGTCAGAACAGGCTCAGCGGATCGACCTGGAGACGAACCGGATCGGCGGCCTTGCGGGCGGCGCGCAGCCCGGCCGCCGAGTGCAGGGCCTCGGCGAGCGCGGCGGCCCGCGCCCGGGGCACCCGCAGGAGCATCCGCTCGCGCCCCTCGTCGGCCGGCACCGGGCCGAGCACCTCGGCGTCGGCGGGCAGCCGCGCGGCGTCGAGCAGGTCCGCCACCGCCTCGGCCGGGCCGGTGACGCTCGCCATGCGTACGGCAGGTGGGAAGCCCAGCTCGCGGCGCTCGGCCAACTCCCGGCCGGCGAACCAGGCGGCGTCCCAGCGCAGCAGCGCCTGCACCGGGGCGAGCGCGCCGTCGGCGACGACCACCACGCGGCCGGCCGGCGCCGGGCGGGCCAGGGCCGCCGCCGCCAGCCAGCGGCGCAGCGCCTCCTCGCCGGCGCGCAGGTCGGCCCGGGTCAGCAGGGCCCACGAGTCGAGCAGCAGCACCGCGCCGTAGCAGCCCTGGGCGACCGGCTCGGCACCGGGGGTGGCAACGACCAGGGCCGCCGTGCCGGGCACGTCGGTCAGGACCTCCTCCCGTCCCGAGGTCCGCACCGGCACGTCGGTAAAGGCCCGGCCCAGCTCCTCGGCGGTACGCCGGGCGCCGGTCACTGCCGCCCGCAACCGCCGCCCGCCGCACTGGGGACAGGCGTACGCGGCGGCGACCCGGGCGCACCAGCGGCAGGCGGGGGTGCCACCCGCCGACGGCAGGGCGAGCGGGCCGGCGCAGTGCGCGCAGCGGGCCGGGGTACGGCAGTCGGCGCAGGAGACCGAGGGCAGGTAACCACGGCGGGGCACCTGCACGAGCACCGGCAGGTCCGCCCGGAGCGCGTCGCGGGCGGCCGTCCAGGCCAGGCTGGGCAGCCGCGCGGTGGCCGCACCGGGATCACGGGCGAGCTGCGGGTCGTCGCCGGTCGGCGCGATGGCCGGTATCCGGGCCCGGACCGTCGCCCGGTCGGCGACCACCTCGCGGGCCCAGCCGGTCTCCAGCAGCAACTGCGCCTCGGCCGTACGCGCGTACCCGCCGACCAGCGCGGCGGCCTCGCCGAGCTGCGCCCGGGTGAGCAGCACGTCACGGGCGTGCGGATAGGGGGCGCGGGGTTCGGAGTGCAGGTCGTCCCCGTCGTCCCAGACGGCGACGAGACCGAGCCGGCGCACCGGGGCGAACATCGCCGCCCGGGTACCGACGACCACGGGCACCTGTCCCCGCCGGGCGGCGAGGAACGCCCGGTAGCGCCGGGCCGGTCCGAGGGCGGCGGAGAGACTGACATGCCGCCCCGGGCCCAGCACGGCGGTCAGCGCCGCGTCGAGACGGTCGAGATCACGCGCGTCGGGCACCACGACCACGGCGCCGCGCCCACCGGCGACGGTGGCGGCGACCGCGTCGGCGTAGCGGGCGGCCCAGTCCTCACCAGGCAATGCGGACCAGACCGCGCGGGCCGGCCGGCCCTCGGTGAGCGCCCGCAGCAGTGCCGGCCCGGCCGGATAGTCCCGCCACCCCCTCGGGTCGACGGGCTCCCCCGGCACCGCAGGGCCACCCGGCACGCCGGACTCCCCCGAGACGACCGGACCACCGGGCGCGGCGGCATCGCCGGGGTCGGGGGCCGGGGTCGGCTGCTCCTCGTGGGTTTCCTTCTCGACGCGGGCGTGCCGAGGTGGCACGGCGAGCCGGAGGACGTCGGCGAGGTTACCCGCGTACCGGTCGGCGACCGCGCGGGCCAGCCGGGCGACCTCGGGCGTCAGCACCGGCTCGGGCGAGACGACCTTCTCCAGGTAGGCGAGCCGCCCGGTGTGCCCGGAGTCGTCCGCCCGGGACAACAACCAACCGTCGACCACCTGCCCCGCGAAACGCACCTTGACCCGGGTGCCGGGCACCGCCACGTCGTCCAGCTCGGCCGGCACGAGGTAGTCGAAAGGGCGGTCCAGGTGGGCCAGCGGCACGTCCACGCAGACGCGTGCGACCGGCGACCCGTCCGCGGGTCGCCGGTCGCTGGACCTGGTGGCGGTCAGGCTCCCGCGGCCGACTTGAGGTCGGCGGCCCGGTCGGTGCTCTCCCAGGTCAGGTCCGGCAGCTCGCGGCCGAAGTGGCCGTACGCGGCGGTCTGCTGGTAGATCGGGCGGAGCAGGTTGAGGTCCCGGATGATCGCGGCCGGGCGCAGGTCGAACACCTCGGAGACCGCGCTCTCGATCGAGGCGACCGGCACGGTCTCGGTGCCGAACGTCTCGATGAACAGGCTCACCGGGTGCGCCTTGCCGATGGCGTAGGCGACCTGCGCCTCGCACCGCTCGGCGAGGCCGGCGGCGACCACGTTCTTGGCCACCCACCGCATCGCGTACGCGGCCGAACGGTCCACCTTGGACGGATCCTTGCCGGAGAACGCGCCGCCGCCGTGCCGGGCGTACCCGCCGTAGGTGTCAACGATGATCTTGCGACCGGTCAGGCCGGCGTCACCCATTGGGCCGCCGATCTCGAACCGGCCGGTCGGGTTGACCAGCAGCCGGTAGCCGTCGGTGTCCAGACCGAGGCTCTCCAGCTCCGGGGCGATCACGGAGTCGCGTACGTCGGGGGTGAGCAGCGACTCCAGCGAGATGTCCGCGGCGTGCTGGCTGGACACCACCACGGTGTTCAGACGGACCGGGCGCAGCCCCTCGTACTCGATGGTGACCTGGGTCTTGCCGTCCGGGCGCAGGTACGGGATGGTGCCGTCCTTGCGCACCGCGGCGAGCCGACGCGCGAGCCGGTGGGCCAGGGCGATCGGCAGCGGCATCAGCTCCGGCGTCTCGGAGCAGGCGAAGCCGAACATCATGCCCTGGTCGCCGGCGCCCTGTGCGTCCAACGCGCTCTCCGACGCCCCGGTACGCAGCTCGAAGGCGTTGTCGACGCCCTGCGCGATGTCCTCGGACTGGGCGCCGATCGAGACGCTGACGCCGCAGGAGGCGCCGTCGAAACCCTTCTTCGACGAGTCGTAGCCGATGTCGAGGATCGTCCGGCGGACGAGGGTCGGGATGTCGGCGTACGCCTTGGTGGTGACCTCGCCGGCGATGTGCACCTGGCCGGTGGTGATCATGGTCTCGACCGCGACCCGGCTGTGCGGGTCCTCGGCGAGCAGCGCGTCGAGGATGCCGTCGCTGATCTGGTCGGCGATCTTGTCCGGGTGGCCTTCCGTGACCGATTCGGACGTGAAGAGGCGGCGTGTCACGGCACTCCTAAGCGTGTGAGGTCGTTCCGCGGCAGTCTAATCACCGCTGCGGCCGGTGTCGGGATCGGTCGCGCCCTGTTCCACCCGTCAGGAGCGGTTGGCCAGCCGCGCCACGACGAGGTCCCACACGGTGTCGGCCACAGCCTCCTTGGCCTGCTCCGGCAGACGACTCACCGAGCCGTCCGCGCCGATGACCGTCACCGTGTTGGTGTCGGCGCCGAAGACCCGGTCCGGACCGACCTCGTTGACCACGATGAGGTCGGCCCGCTTCCGGGCCAGCTTCGCCCGGCCGTTGGCCTCCGCGTCGCCGGTCTCGGCGGCGAACACCACCAGCACCTGCTCCGGTCGCTTGCGCTGGCCGAGCTCCGCCGCGATGTCCGGGTTCGTGACGAGCTCGATGGTGGGAGCGACACCGTCGTCCGACTTCTTGATTTTGCCAGGCGCGTACGTCGCCGGTCGGAAATCGGCCGGAGCCGCCGCCATCACGACCGCGTCGGCCCCATCGGCGGCCCGCAGGGTCGCCTCGCGCAGCTCGGCGGTCGTACCGACCCGGACCAGGTCGACCCCGGCGGGGTCGGCGAGGGACACGTTGGCCGCGATCAGCGTGACCCGGGCGCCCCGGGCGACCGCCGAGCGCGCGAAGGCGTAGCCCTGCTTGCCGGATGAGCGGTTACCGAGGAAGCGGACCGGGTCCAGCGGCTCACGGGTGCCGCCGGCGGTGACCACCAGCCGGCGGCCGGTCAGGTCGGCCGGCGCGGAGGCGCCCCGAGTGAGGACGTGGCGGGCGACCGCGAAGATCTCCGCCGGGTCGGGCAGCCGTCCCTTGCCGGTGTCGACGCCGGTGAGCCGCCCGACGGCCGGCTCGACGACCCGGACGCCCCGGGAGCGCAGCGTGGCGACGTTGGCAACGGTGGCCGGGTGCTCCCACATCTCGGTGTGCATGGCCGGAGCCAGCACCACCGGGCAGCGCGCGGTCAGCAACGTGTTGGTCAACAGGTCGTCGGCGAGCCCGTGGGCGGCCTTGGCGAGCAGGTCGGTCGTCGTCGGCGCGACCAGCACCAGGTCGGCCTGCTTGCCGAGGCGTACGTGCGGCACCTCGTGCACGTCGGACCAGACGTCGTCGGCGACCGGCTGGCCGGAGAGCGCCGCCCAGGTCGGCGCGCCGACGAACCTCAGCGCCGACGCGGTCGGCACGACACGGACCCGATGGCCCGACTCGGTGAAGAGTCGCAGCAGCTCGCACGCCTTGTAGGCGGCGATGCCACCGCCGACCCCGAGGACGATCGAGGCGGACATCGACGGGTACGGGCCTACGGCTGGTCGGTCGGCTCGGCGGTGAGCAGGCCGCCGTTGATCTCGCGCATGGCGATGGAGAGGGGCTTCTCCTGCGGGGTGGTCTCGACGAGCGGACCGACGTACTCCAGGAGGCCCTCGCCGAGCTGGCTGTAGTAGGCGTTGACCTGGCGCGCGCGCTTGGCGGCGAAGATGACCAGCGCGTACTTCGACGTCGTCTTCTCGAGGAGTTCGTCGATCGGCGGGTTGGTGATGCCTTCGGGGTTGGCGATGGATCCCACGAATTAACCTCTGCGTCTTTCGAGCCGCGCGGACGCGGTGCTGAGTCCCGACGGCGGCCGACTGTCAGCCACGCACGCGCGACCAGGCCGGATCCGGATGAGTTGAACCGAGCAAGCCTACCAGCTCGTCAGCCACCCGATCGGTGAGGTCGTGCGTGAGGGTGTGCGCGAAGGCCGCGGCCACGGCGGCGGCGGGTCGGCGTCCGGGCGGGATCAGCAGCACCAACCGGGCGTCGGGCAGTCGCGCCCGCACCAGCCGGGCCCCGGTCACGTCGAGCGGAAGCAGGACGTGCTGCCCGGCGTCGAGCCGGGCGCGCAGCGGTGGGTGCAGGGTCCCCCGGCGGTACGCGCCGATCCGGGACCACTCCAGCAGCTCGCCGGCGGCCACCCGGCGCTCGAACTCGGCCGGGGCCAGAAAGACCCGCTGCTCTCCGTCGGCCTCCGGCTCCCGGCGCGGCCTGGTCGTTGCCGGCACCGGGATCCACACGGACGGGAAACGCGCCCGGACGAGCTCGACGACACTCTCCCTGCCGGAACCCGAAGGTCCAGCCAGGACAGTGAGCCGAGCCGCCGGGCGCGCCTCGTCATCCGTGCTCACTGCTTGTTTCTACACGCTGCCAGGTTCAGTTGGCGGCGAACTCTCCAAGCAGTGCCTTGCGCTGCTGCTCGCCGAGGCCGCGCAGACGACGGCTGTCAGCGATCTTGAGCTTCTCCATGATCTGGGTAGCCCGGATCTTGCCGATGCCCGGCATGGCCTGCAGGACGGCCGAAACCTTGAGCTTGCCCACGACGTCGTCGCTCTCGGCGCGCTCGAGGACGGCACCAAGGGTGGTCTTGCCCTGCTTGAGCTGCTCCTTCAGCTCGGCACGGGCCTTGCGGATCTCCGCGGCCTTCTCGAGCGCGGCAGCGCGCTGTTCGGGGGTCAGTGACGGGAGCGGCACCAGTTCTCCTCAGGTCCCTATCGCGGCGGGCGGGGCGCACCGCCGCAGCTGTGAAACGTGGTGTCGCTGTGAACCAAGGGGTCCGTGGTTCCCAGCGCGGGGAAAACTAGCGGTCGACGGAGCTTTCGGCAACGTGAGCGCCCGATGATCATCGCAAAGTGACCGAGCCGTCAGTCAGTCACCGGGCAGCCAGAACGGCCCGACACTCACCCAGCACCCGGTGCGCGGCGGCCCGCAGGGCGTCGGCGTCCGGTCCTGCCGACAGGACCTCGCGGGAGTACGACGGGAGCACCGCGGCGAGGCTGGAACCGAAGACGGTACGCAGATCGGCGGCGCCCGCACCCTGCGCGCCGAGCCCCGGAGCGAGCAGCGGACCCCCCACGCCGGAGAGGTCATGACCGGTGTCACCGATGGTGGCCCCGACCACCAGACCGAAGCTACCGAGGGGTTCCGCACCGCTGTTGAGCTGGGAAATCTCGTCGATCACGGTCTGCGCGACGGTGCGCCCGTCGGCCGTACGGGCCCGCTGCACGGCCGCACCCTCGGAGTTCGAGGTGAGGGCCAGCACGAAGACCCCGCCGCCGTGCCGGGTGGCCAACTCGAACATCGGCGCCAGCGAACCTACTCCCAGGTAGGGACTGGCCGTGACAGCGTCGACATACAGAGGACTGGATGGATCAAGATACGCGGAGGCGTACGCGCTGACCGTTGAGCCGATGTCGCCGCGCTTGACGTCGAGCAGAACGAGCGATCCGGCTTCTCGTAACTGTCGGATAGTTGACTCAAGAATCGCCACACCGCGGGATCCGAACCGCTCGAAAAAGGCCGACTGAGGCTTGACAACCGCAACCCGGTCACCGAGGGCATCCACCACGGTCCGGGCGAATCGGTCCAGACCGTCGAGGTCGTCCGCGAGGCCCCAGCGGGCGAGCAGACCGGGATGCGGGTCGATGCCCACACAGAGCGGTCCGCGCTCGGTGACGGCCCGGTGCAGCCGGGTGCCGAAGCTCTCCATCGGCGTACTTCCCCTCTTCGTCGTCCGGGCGGCGGGACCGCCTCCCGGGGTACTCGGCGATGCCCGCTCAGCCGGCCGCCGCGGCCGCCGCGATCCCGGCCGCGATCCGGGCCAGGTCGGCGTCGTCGGTGACGTACGGCGGCATCGTGTAGATCAGGTCGCGGAAGGGGCGCAGCCAGACGCCGCGGTCGGCGGCCGCCGCGGTGGCAGCGCCGAGGTCGACGTCGTGGTCGAGCTGGACCACGCCGATCGCCCCGAGCACCCGCACGTCGGCCACGCCCGGCGCGGCACGCAGCGGCTCCAGGCCGGTACGCAGGCCCGCGCCGATCCTGGATACCTGCGCCGCCCAGTCACCGGCCCTCAGCAGCCCGATGGAGGCGTTGGCGACCGCGCAGGCCAGCGGGTTGCCCATGAACGTCGGACCGTGCGCCAGGACACCGTCGGCGGAGATCCCGCGCGCGATCTCCGGGGTGCACAGCGTCGCGGCGAGGGTCAGGTAACCCCCGGTGAGCGCCTTGCCCACGCACATCACGTCCGGCGACACCCCGGCGTGCTCGGCAGCGAACATCGTGCCGGTACGGCCGAACCCGGTCGCGATCTCGTCGAAGATCAGCAGCACCCCGTGGGCGCGGGTCACCTCGCGCAGCACCCGCAGGTAACCGGGGTGGTGGAAGCGCATCCCACCCGCGCCCTGCACCACCGGCTCCACGATGACCGCGGCCAGTTCGTGGGCGTGCCGCTCGACGGCGTCCACCAACGCCGCCACGTACGCCTCGTCGGTCGGATCGGCGAACCCGCCCGGCGGCACCGGGGCGAACACCTGCCGGGGCAGCACGTCACCCCAGAGGTGGTGCATTCCGCCCTCGGGGTCGCAGACGCTCATCGGATGGAAGGTGTCGCCGTGGTAGCCGCCCCGCCAGGTGGCCAGCCGCCGCCGCTCCGGCCGGCCGACGGCCAGCTGGTACTGCAGGCACATCTTCACGGCCACCTCGACGCTGACCGAGCCGGAGTCGGCCAGGAACACGTGCTCCAGCCCCTCGGGGGCCAGCTCGACGAGGGTCCGCGCGAGCCGCACTGCGGGCTCGTGGGTGAGTCCACCGAACATCACGTGACTCATCCGCCCGAGTTGGTCGGTCACGGCCGCGTCCAGCACCGGGTGCCGGTAGCCGTGGACCGCCGCCCACCAGGACGACATCCCGTCCACCAACTCCCGACCGTCGGCCAGGGTCAGCCGTACCCCCTCGGCGCCGCGGACCACGAACGGCGCGTTCGCCGACGGCAGGGCGGCGTACGGATGCCAGACGTGCGCCCGGTCGACGGCCAGGATCTCCTCGGGTGTCACGCGTACTCCTTCCCGACCGGATCGGGCCGACCGGCCCGACCGGGGTGGTCCGCGCTGGCAGCGCCGTCCGGGCGGCGGACCGCGCGGCCGGACCGCACCTCCCCCCGACCGTCTTTGCTCTGCTTCAGCGGAGGCGACACCTGGCGTCCGAATACCGGACGCCCACCGTTTCCTGGGTTGAAGCAGAGCAAAGGGCGCAGTGACCGGTCGGGGTCCTCGGCCGACCGACGCACGGACCCGGCGGAGACGCCGGGCCGGGGGCCGGTCACCGGCCGGCGACCGGAGCCGGTGTCCCCGCCGTGGCGCTCGCGCGGGCCGCGGCGCGGACCAGGGCCGGACCCCGGTAGATGAAGCCCGTGTAGAGCTGCACCAGGGAGGCGCCGGCGTCGAACATCCGGCTGGCGTCGTCCGGGTCGAGCACACCGCCGACCCCGACGATGGGCAGCCGGCCACCGGTCTCGCGGTGCACGAAGGCCACCACGTCCCGGGCGCGGCCGGTCAGCGGTCGGCCGGACAGACCACCAGCCTCGGCACCGCGCTCGACGTCCGCCGCGGCCAGACCGTCGCGGGCCAGGGTGGTGTTCGTGGCGATCACCCCGGCGGCGCCCCGGGCCAGGCAGACCTCCAGCAGCTCGGCGATCGCCGCCTCGGTGAGATCGGGCGCTATCTTGACCAGCACCGGTTTCTCCCCCACCAGCGCGCCGAGCAGCGCGTCCAGGTGGGCGCCGTCCTGCAACGACCGCAGACCCGGCGTGTTCGGCGAGGACACGTTCACCGCGAAGTAGTCGCCGTGCCCGCGCAGCGCCCGGTAGGAGGCCAGGTAGTCCTCGACCGCCTCGTCGAGCGGGGTCACCTTGGACTTGCCCAACGAGATGCCCAACGGCACCCCGAGGGGGCGCGGCAGCGCCGCCAGCCGGGCCGCCAACGCGGCGGCGCCGGCGTTGTTGAAGCCCATCCGGTTGACCACCGCCTCGCTGGCCGGCAGCCGGAACAGCCGGGGCCGTGGATTGCCCGGTTGGGCGTGCGCGGTGACCGTGCCGACCTCGACGAAACCGAACCCGAGCGCCGGCCAGGCCGGCAGCGCCGCGCCGTCCTTGTCCATGCCGGCGGCCAACCCGACCGGGTTGGGGAACCGCACGCCGAAGACCGTGCGCGGAGCGTCGACGGCGTACCGGGCCCGCAGCGCGGCCAGAGCGGCCGGACGCCCGGACAGGGCGGCCAGCCGCCGCAGCGTCCACTCGTGCGCCGCCTCCGCGTCCCCACCACCAAGCCGGAACAACGACGGCCGTACGACCCGCTCGAACACGGTCACTGGGCGGCCCGCAGGGTGGCGTGCAGATCCTGCAGGGGGCGGACCTGCATGTCACCCCGGATGCGTGCCTCGATACCCATCACGGCCGCGGCGGCGCCGGGGACCGTGGTGATGCACGGGATGTCGGCGGTGACGGCCGCGCTGCGGATCTCGTAGCCGTCGGAGCGGGCGCTGGCGCCCGAACCCTGCGGCGTGTTGATCACCAGCGCCACGTCGCCGCCGAGGATCAGCGACACGGCGTCGTCGCCCTCGCCGGCCTGGTAGTGCTTGCGGATCTGCTCGCAGGCGATGCCGTGCCGACGCAGCACCTCCGCGGTACCGGCAGTCGCCACGATCTCGAAGCCCAGGTCGGCCAGTCGCTTGATCGGGAAGATCATGCCGCGCTTGTCCCGGTTGGCCACCGACACGAAGATCTTCCCGGCCGTCGGCAGCGACCCGTACGCGGCCGACTGGCTCTTGGCGAAGGCGTGCCCGAAGTTGGTGTCGATGCCCATCACCTCGCCGGTCGACTTCATCTCCGGGCCGAGCAGCGAGTCGATCCCCTTGCCCCCGCGGGTACGGAAGCGCTTGAACGGCAGCACCGCCTCCTTCACCGCGATCGGCGCGTCGGCGGGCATCGTCCCGCCGTCCCCCGTCGGCGGCAGCAGGCCCTCGGCACGCAGCTCCGCGACGGTCGCGCCCAGGGCGATCCGGGCCGCCGCCTTGGCCAGCGGCACCGCCGTCGCCTTCGAGACGAACGGGACGGTCCGCGACGCGCGGGGGTTGGCCTCCAGGACGTAGAGCACGTCGTCCTTGAGCGCGTACTGCACGTTGAGCAGACCGCGCACGCCGACACCACGCGCGATGGCCTCGGTGTACCGACGGACCTCGGCCAGGTGCGAGCCCGCGAGGGTGATCGGCGGCAACGCGCAGGACGAGTCTCCGGAGTGGATGCCCGCCTCCTCGATGTGCTCCATCACGCCACCGATGTAGACCTCGCCGTCGGCGTCGCACAGGGCGTCCACGTCGATCTCGATGGCGTCGTCGAGGAACCGGTCCACCAGCACCGGGTGGTCGCCGGAGATGTCGGTGGCCCGCCCGATGTAGTCGCGCAGCGTCGGGTCGTCGTACACGATCTCCATGCCCCGCCCACCGAGCACGTACGACGGACGGACCAGCACCGGGTAACCGATCTCGTCGGCGATCGTCTTGGCCTCGTCGTAGGACGTGGCCATGCCGTACGCCGGCGCGCGCAGCCCGGCACGGGCCAGCACCGCGCCGAACGCGCCCCGCTCCTCGGCCAGGTGGATCGACTCAGGGGACGTGCCGACGATCGGCACGCCGGCGTTCTTGAGCCGCTGCGCCAACCCCAGCGGGGTCTGCCCGCCGAGCTGCACGACCACGCCGACCACGCCCGGCCCGCCGGCCGCCCGGCCGGAGGAGTCCTCCGCGTGCCAGACCTCCAGGACGTCCTCGAAGGTCAGCGGCTCGAAGTAGAGCCGGTCGGCGGTGTCGTAGTCGGTGGAGACCGTCTCCGGGTTGCAGTTGACCATGACGGTCTCGTAACCGGCCGTCCGCAACGCCTGGACCGCGTGCACGCAGGAGTAGTCGAACTCGATGCCCTGCCCGATCCGGTTCGGGCCGGAGCCCAGGATCAGCACCTTCGGACGGTCCGACGGCACGACCTCGGTCTCCAGGTCGTACGTCGAGTAGTGGTACGGCGTGGTGGCCTCGAACTCGGCCGCGCACGTGTCGACGGTCTTGTAGACCGGGCGCACGTCGAGGCGGTGCCGCAGGGCGCGTACGCCGTCCTCGGCCGCCAGCTCCGGGCGCAGCGCGGCGAGCTGCCGGTCGGACAGACCGGCCCGCTTGGCGCGACGCAGCAGGTCGGCGTCGAGCACCGGCGCGTCGACGATCTCGGCCCGCAGCTCGATCAGCGCGGCGATCTGGTCCAGGAACCAGGGGTCGATGCCGCCGGACGCCTCGGCGACCTCGGCGATCGACGCGCCGAGGCGCAGCGCCCGTTCCACCGTGTAGAGCCGGCCGTCGTGCGGGATGCGCAGCGCGGCAAGGGTGTCCGCCAGAGTGACGTCCACTGGGTCGGGAGTGGTCCAGAAACCAGATGATCGGGTTTCCATCGAGCGCATCGCCTTGTTCAGCGCCTCGGTGAAGTTGCGCCCGAGGCTCATCGCCTCGCCCACCGACTTCATGGTGGTGGTCAGCTCCGGGTCCGCGCCGGGGAACTTCTCGAACGCGAACCGGGGGATCTTCACCACCACGTAGTCGAGCGACGGCTCGAACGCCGCCGGGGTCTTCAGCGTGATGTCGTTGGGAATCTCGTCGAGGGTGTAGCCGATGGCCAGCTTCGCGGCGATCTTCGCGATCGGGAAGCCGGTCGCCTTGGAGGCCAACGCCGAGGAGCGCGACACCCGGGGGTTCATCTCGATCACGACGATCCGACCGTCGACCGGGTTGACCGCGAACTGGATGTTGCACCCGCCGGTGTCCACCCCGACCTCACGCAGGACGGCGATGCCCAGGTCACGAAGGTGCTGGTACTCCCGGTCGGTGAGTGTCATGGCCGGCGCCACGGTGACGCTGTCGCCGGTGTGCACGCCCATCGGGTCGATGTTCTCGATCGAGCAGACCACCACCACGTTGTCGTGCCGGTCGCGCATCAGCTCGAGCTCGTACTCCTTCCAGCCGAGCACGCTCTCCTCGATGAGCACCTCGTGCACCGGGCTGGCGGCCAGGCCGTCGCCGGCGATGCGGGCCAGGTCCTCCGGGGTGTGCGCCATGCCGGAGCCCAGGCCACCCATGGTGAACGACGGCCGGATCACCACCGGCAGACCCAGCTCGGCGACTGTCGCCTCGACCTCGTCCATCGAGTGGCACACCCGGGAGCGGGGCACCAGCGCGGTCGGGTCGTCGACGCCGAGGCGTACGCCGGCCTTCGCGACGATCTCCTTGAAGAGCTGGCGGTCCTCGCCCCGGTTGATGGCGTCGATGTTCGCGCCGATCAGCTCGACGCCGTACTTCTCCAGGACGCCGTTCTCGTGCAGGGCGACGGCCGTGTTCAGCGCGGTCTGCCCGCCGAGGGTCGCGAGGATCGCGTCCGGGCGCTCCTTGGCGATGACCAGCTCCACGAACTCCGGGGTGATCGGCTCGACGTAGGTCGCGTCGGCGAACTCCGGGTCGGTCATGATCGTGGCCGGGTTGGAGTTGACCAGGCTGACCCGGATGCCCTCGCTGCGCAGCACCCGGCACGCCTGGGTGCCGGAGTAGTCGAACTCGCAGGCCTGCCCGATGACGATCGGCCCGGAGCCGATCACGAGGATGTGCTTGAGATCGGTCCGCTTAGGCATTGCTGCGCCCCTTGCTGTGGTTCCGGCCCTCGCTCTGCTGCCGGTCGAGGGCGCCAGTGCCCTCGATCAGCTCGGCGAAACGGTCGAAGAGGTAGTCCGCGTCGTGCGGACCGGCCGCCGCCTCCGGGTGGTACTGGACGGTGAAGGCGGGCACATCCACGGCCCGCAGCCCCTCGACCACGTTGTCGTTGAGGCAGACGTGTGACACCCGCACGCCACCGAAGTCGGTGTCGATCACCTGGTCGGGAACCACCGCGCCGGCACCCACACCCGCGCCCGGCACCTGCACAGCGAAGCCGTGGTTGTGACTGGTCACCTCGACCTTGCCGGTGGCCCGGTCGAGCACCGGCTGGTTGATCCCCCGGTGGCCGTAGCCCAGCTTGTAGGTGCCGAAGCCGAGCGCCCGACCGAGAATCTGGCTGCCGAAACAGATGCCGAACAGCGGCACCTCCCGCCGCAGCGCCTCCCGTGCCACCGCCACCGAGCCGTCGGCCGTGGCCGGGTCGCCGGGGCCGGGCGACAGGAAGATCGCGTCGGCGCCCGTGGCCAGCAGGTCCTCGATGCTCGACGAGGACGGCAGCACATGGGTGGTCACCCCGCGTGCCGCGAGCCGGCGCGGCACGTTGCGCTTGATGCCCAGGTCCAGCGCGGCCACCGTGAACCGGTGCTCGCCGATCGCGTCGACGACGTACGGCTCGGGGGTGCTCACCTCGGCGGACAGGTCCGCGCCGACCATCTGCGGTGACTGCCGGACCCGGGCCAGCAGGCTCTGCGGGTCCTTCTCGACGCTGGAGATGCCCACCCGCATGGCGCCCCGCTCGCGCAGGTGCCGGGTCAGCGCCCGGGTGTCCACCCCGCTGATGCCCACCACACCCTCGGTGGCGAGGCGGTCCTCGAGGCCGCCGGTGGCCCGCCAGTTCGAGCCGACCCGGGCGGGGTCGCGGACGACGTACCCGGCCACCCAGATCCGGCCGGACTCGTCGTCCTCGCCGTTGACGCCGGTGTTGCCGATGTGCGGGGCGGTCTGCACGACCACCTGGCGGTGGTAGGACGGGTCGGTCAGCGTCTCCTGGTAGCCGGTCATGCCGGTGGTGAAGACGGCCTCGCCGAAGGTCTCCCCGACACTGCCGTACGCCTCACCGGGGAACGTGCGCCCATCCTCGAGCACGAGGATCGCGGAACGTCTACGCGTCACTTGATTGCCTTTCCGTCCAGGACCGTCGGCTCGCCGCGCAGGAAGGTCGCCACGATGCGACCCGGCAGCGTCATGCGGGCGTACGGGGTGTTGCGACTACGGCTGGCCAGCTCCGACGGCTCGATGGTGCGCCGGGCGGCCGGGTCGACCAGGGTCAGCGTGGCCGGTACGCCGAGCGCCGGGTCGACGCCGTGCCCGGTGAGCCCGGCGATCCGGGCGGGGGTGCGGGACATCCGCTCGGCGATCAGGTCCCACTCGGGGCCGAGCACGTCCAGCGCGATGGACAGCGCCGTCTCCAGGCCGAGCATCCCCGGCCGGGCGTACGCCCACTCGCACTCCTTGTCCTCCACGGCGTGCGGGGCGTGGTCGGTGGCGATGACGTCGATGACGCCGTCGGCGAGCGCGGCGCGCAGCGCGGCGATGTCGGCCGCCGTGCGCAGCGGCGGGTTCACCTTGAAGACCGGGTCGTAGCTCTCCGCACGCTCGTCGGTGAGCAGCAGGTGGTGCGGGGTGACCTCGGCGGTGACGCGTACCCCGCGGGCCTTTGCCTGGCGCAGCACCTCGACGCTGCCGGCGGTCGAGACGTGGCAGACGTGCAGTCGGCTGCCCACGTGCTCGGCGAGGAGCACGTCCCGGGCGATGATCGCCTCCTCGGCGACCGCCGGCCAGCCGATCAGCCCGAGCCGGGTGGAGACCTCACCCTCGTGCATCTGGGCGCCCTCGGTGAGTCGGGGCTCCTCGGCGTGCTGGGCGATGATCCCGTCGAACGCCTTGACGTACTCCAGGGCGCGGCGCATGAGCAGCGGATCGGCGACGCAGTGCCCGTCGTCGGAGAAGATGCGTACCCGGGCCGCGGAGTCGGCCATCGCGCCCAGCTCGGCGAGGCGCTCGCCGGCCAGTCCGACGGTGACCGCGCCGATCGGCTGCACGTCGACCAGCCCGGCCTCCCGGCCGAGCCGCCAGACCTGCTCGACCACGCCGGCGGTGTCCGCGACCGGCGAGGTGTTGGCCATCGCGCAGACCGCCGTGTAGCCGCCCAACGCCGCAGCCCGTGACCCGGACTCGACCGTCTCGGCGTCCTCGCGGCCCGGCTCGCGCAGGTGGGTGTGCAGGTCGACCAGACCGGGCAGGGCGACGAGGCCGGTTCCGTCGATCACGACGGCGTCCGACGCGGAGAGCCCCGGACCGATTTCGGCGACGACGCCGTCGCGGATCAGCAGGTCGGTCGGCGCGGCGCCGACGATGCTCACGCTGGTGATGAGGTACGCGGTCACCGGTTGTTCCCTCCGAGCAGCAGGTAAAGAACAGCCATCCGTACGGAGACCCCGTTGGTGACCTGTTCGACGATGGTGGAGCGGGGTGAGTCGGCGACCTCGGGGGTGATCTCCATCCCCCGGTTCATCGGGCCGGGGTGCATGACGATCGCGTGCTCGGGCAGGCGGCGCATCCGGGGGCCGTCCAGCCCGTAGCGGCGGGCGTACTCACGGGCGGAGGGGAAGTAGGAATCCTGCATCCGCTCCCGCTGCACGCGCAGCATCATCACCGCGTCGACGTTCGGCAGCACCGCGTCGAGGTCGTACGACACGTCGATGCCGGGGGCGAGCGCTCCGGCGATGTCGACGGGGATGAGGGTGGGTGGGCCGACCAGGGTGACCTTCGCGCCGAGGGTCGACAGGAGCAGCACGTTCGACCGGGCCACCCGGGAGTGCAGCACGTCCCCGACCACCGCGACGGACAGGCCGGCGAGCCGGCCCAGCCGGGCCCGCATGGTGTACGCGTCGAGCAGCGCCTGGGTGGGGTGCTCGTGGGTGCCGTCGCCGGCGTTCACGACCGACCCGTCCACCCAGTTGGCCAGCCGGTGCGGCGCGCCGGAGGCGGGATGCCGTACGACCACCGCGTCGGCGCCCATGGCCTGCAGGGTCAGCGCGGTGTCCTTCAGGCTCTCGCCCTTGGCGACGCTGGACCCCTTGGCGGAAAAGTTGATCACGTCGGCGCTGAGCCGCTTGGCCGCCGCCTCGAACGAGATCCGGGTCCGGGTGGAGTCCTCGTAGAAGAGGTTCACCACCGTCCGGCCACGCAGCGCGGGCAGCTTCTTGATCTCCCGCCCGGCGACGGTGGCCATCTCGGCGGCGGTGTCCAGGATCTCGGTGGCGGTGTCGGCGTCCAGGTCCGCGCCGGAGAGCAGGTGTCTGATCATGAGTGGGCTCCCCCGAAGAGCTTGACCTCGTCCGTCCCATCGGTCTCGGCGAGCGTCACCTTGACGCTCTCGGCGAGCGCGGTGGGGATGTTCTTGCCGACGTAGTCGGCGCGGATCGGCAGCTCGCGGTGGCCGCGGTCGACCAGGACGGCGAGTTGCACGGACGCCGGGCGGCCGACGTCGTTGAGCGCGTCGAGCGCGGCCCGCACGGTGCGGCCGGAGAAGAGCACGTCGTCGACGAGGATCACCCGCTTGCCGTCGATGCCGCCGCTGGGCACCTGGGTCGGGCCGATCGCGCGGGTGGCGTGCCGGCGCAGGTCGTCACGGTAGAGCGTGATGTCGAGCACACCGACCGGGACGACGACGTCCTCGAAGGTGCTGATCCGGGCGGCGAGCCGCCGCGCGAGGGGGGCACCCCGGGTGGGAATCCCAAGGAACACGGTGTCGGCCGCGCCCTGGGTCTTCTCCAGGATCTGGTGTGCGATGCGGTCGACCACACGCTGCACGTCGGCGCTGGCGAGGATCACCTTCACCGAGGGTTGTCGCGGTGGTGACGGGCGGGCAGCCGGTGGGTACGCCACGGCGGACCTCCTTCCCCGCCTCACGGGACGGGTCGTTAAAGGATGTCGGGCACCACCGGCCGGGGAGCGCAAGCCGCCCTGACCGGGGCTTCACGCCACGTTACCAGTGGTCACCGTGCCGACCGACGGCGGCCGCTGACCACCGGATCAGATCCACCCAAATGCCGATGGCCGCCCCGGCGCTCCCCAACGGTAAGGTCACGACCACTTGACCAGGTGTCCCATTCCCCGTACCGTCACGCTCCGTAGCGATCGACGGGAGAACCCCGAGCAGCACTGGGAGTGTCCGAATGCCCTCTGAATACGCCAAATCTCTGGGCGCACGCCTGCGCTCCATCCGCCAGCAGCAGGGCCTCTCCCTGCAGGGTGTGGAGGAGAAGTCGAACGGGCGGTGGAAGGCCGTGGTGGTCGGCTCGTACGAGCGTGGCGACCGGGCCGTGACGGTGTCCCGTCTGGCCGAGCTGGCCGAGTTCTACCGTGTCCCGGTCTCGGAGCTGCTGCCCGACGGCAGCGGTGTCCGGCACGAGCCCACCAGCAAGATCGTCCTGGACCTGGAGCGGCTCTACGACGAGGCCTCCGAGGACCTGGCCTACGTCGCCCGCTACGCCCGCGCGATCCAGCAGCAGCGCGGTGACTACAACGGCCGGGTGCTCTCCATCCGCGCCGACGACCTGCGGGCGCTCGCGATCGTCTACGACGCCTCACCGTCGGGTCTGATCGAGCGGCTCACCGAGCACGGCGTGCTGGTGGCCGACCCCCGGGCGTTCTTCGCCTCCTGAACTGTCGCTTCACCCGAAAGGGCCCGTGCCGGATGGCACGGGCCCTTCTCGTCGTGCGGGTACGCGAGCTGGTCAGCGGGTGGCGTACTCGGCGATACGGCCGAGCACGCCGTTGAGGAACCGCGGCGAATCGTCGGTGGACATCTGCCGGGCCAACTCGACGGCCTCACTGATCGCCACCGCGTCGTCGATCTCGTCGACGTAGAGCAACTCGTAGACGGCGATCCGGGCCAGGTTGCGGTCGACCACCGGCATCCGCTCCAACGTCCAACCCTCGGCGTAGCTGGCGATCAGCTCGTCGATGCGGTTGAGGTGCTCGGCGACCCCCTCGATCAGGCCCACCGCGTAACCCAGGTGCTCCGGGCGGGGCTGTTCGATGCGCTGGAGGTAGCCGGCCAGGACCTCGACGGGCGGCCGATCCCGCAGGTCGGCCTCGTAAAGGACGTCCAGCGCCCGCTTGCGCGCCTTGCGGCGCGCCGGCATCTGCTGCTTGGGACCCTCAGCCATCAGGCGCGGCCGAGGTAACGGCCGTCGCGGGTGTCGACCTTGATCTTCTCACCGGTGGTGATGAACAGCGGAACCGGCACGGTGGCGCCGGTCTCCACGGTCGCCGGCTTGGTGCCGCCGGTCGAACGGTCGCCCTGCAGGCCCGGCTCGGTGTAGGTGACCTCGAGCACGACGCTGGTGGGCAGCTCGATGTAGAGCGGCACACCCTCGTGCTGGGCGACGGTCGCCTCCGCCTCGGGCAGCAGGTAGTTGGCTGCCTCACCGACGGTGCCGCCGGGCACGGTGATCTGGTCGAAGGTCTCCAGATCCATGAAGACGAAGTCTTCGCCGTCGGCGTACAAATACTGCATCGTGCGCTTGTCCACGGTCGCGGTCTCGACCTTGGTGCCCGCGTTGAAGGTCTTGTCGACCACCTTCCCGGACAGCACGTTCTTCAGCGTGGTGCGCACGAAGGCACCACCCTTACCGGGCTTGACGTGCTGGAACTCGACGACGGCCCAGAGCTCGCCGTCGAGGTTGAGTACCAGGCCGTTTTTGAGGTCGTTGGTGGAGGCCATTTCCTGCCTTGATCATCAATTGGCGGACAGACCTCAGAAGTCTACTAGCTGCCGCGAATCGGCTGCCCGCCGCTTCCGGCGGCATCTGCGCGGCCGGCCAGATGGTGTAGCGCGAGACGATAGCCGTCGATGCCAAGACCGCAGATCACCCCGGTCGCCACCGCGGAGATCACCGAGTGGTGCCGGAACTCCTCACGGGTGTGGATGTTGGAGATGTGCACCTCCACCAGCGGCCCGCGCAACATGGCACAGGCGTCGCGCACCGCGTACGAGTAGTGCGACCACGCGGCCGGGTTGAGCACCACGGCCACGCCCTCGTCGGCGGCGTCGTGCAGCCAACCGAGCAGTTCGTGCTCGGCGTCGGTCTGCCGGACCGTGACGTCGAGCCCCAGGTCCCGACCGGTGGCCTCGCAGAGCGTCACCAGGTCGGCGTAGCTGGTCGAGCCGTACACGGCGGGCTCCCGGGTGCCGAGGCGACCCAGGTTCGGTCCGTTCAACACGTACACCTTCACGCCGCCACCGCCTCCCGGTAGGCGGCCTCCAGCAGGGCGTCGTCCGGCCCCTCCAGCATCGCCGGGCGGGCCAGCCCGTCCAGCACCACGAACCGCAGCCGACTGCCCCGCGCCTTCTTGTCCACCCGCATCGCGGCCAGCAGTCGCGGCCAGGCCTCGGCGGGGTAGCTCACCGGCAGGCCGAGGGCGGTCAGGGTACTCCGGTGCCGGTCGGCGGTCGGGGCGTCCAGCCGGCCGGCGAGACGGGCCAGCGTGGCGGCGTACACCAGGCCGACCGCGACCGCGTGGCCGTGCCGCCAGCGGTAGCCCTCGTTCTGCTCGATCGCGTGCGCCAGGGTGTGGCCGTAGTTGAGCACCTCCCGCAGGCCCGACTCGCGCAGGTCGCCGGCGACCACGTCGGCCTTCACCCGGACGGCCCGCTCGATCAGCTCCCGGGCCACCGGCCCGCGCGGGTCGGTGGCCGCCGCCGGGTCACGCTCGACGAGATCCAGGATCACCGGGTCGGCGATGAACCCGCACTTGACCACCTCGGCGAGCCCGGCGGCGAGATCGACGGCCGGCAGGCTGTCGAGGGTGGCCAGGTCGGCGAGCACGCCGACCGGCGGGTGGAACGCGCCGACCAGGTTCTTGCCGGCGGCGGTGTTGATCCCGGTCTTGCCGCCCACGGCCGCGTCCACCATGCCCAGCAGCGAGGTGGCGACCGGCACCCAGCGCACCCCGCGCAGCCAGCAGGCCGCGACGAATCCGGCCAGGTCGGTCACCGCGCCGCCGCCGACCCCGACCACCGCGTCGGTACGGGTGAAGCCAGCCGCGCCGAGCTGGTCCCAGCAGGCGGCCGCCACGTCGATCCGCTTGCCCGACTCGGCGTCCGGCACCTCGATCGGCAGCGGGTCGACGCCGGCCGCGCGCAGCCGTTCACCGACCGCGGCGGCCAGGGCCTTGAGCGGGGGCGTGTGCAGCACGGCCGCCCTGGTCGCGCCGGGCAGCAGCCCGGGCAGCGCGTCCAGCAGGTCGCGTCCGACCAGCACGTCGTACGGTCGTTCGCCGCCGACCGGAATCCGGGTCACCTCGTCCATCGCCGGCAGCCTAGTCCAGCGGACGGCGTGGCGCGGGCGGCTGTCCACCTGCTGGCCGGGCCGGCGGCTACCCGCGCGCCGCGCTCTCGTCGATCATGGAGTCGTGGTGCCGGGTTTGCGGGACGAGAGACAGTTCGTCCCCCACCACAACTCCATGATCGGCGGGGCGGGTGGGGCGGGTCAGGGTGGGGTGGGGGTGGGGTGGGGGTGGGGGTGGGGCGGGTCAGGGTGGGGGTGGGTCAGCGGGGAAGTAGGGCGGCGACCTCGGCGACGACCGCCGCCGGCGTCCGGCAGTCGGTGGCCACCGTGTCGGTGGCGACCTCGGCGTAGAGGGGCTTGCGTTGGTCCATCAGGTGCTTGAGGGTGGCTCGGGGGTTGATCGCCAGCAGCGGCCGGCCCGCGCCGAGCCCGACGCGCCGCACCGCGTCGGGCAGCTCCACCGACAGGTGGACGACCCGGTGCCCCACCAGGGCGGCTCGGGTCTCCTCGGCCAGGACCGCACCGCCACCGAGGGCGAGCACACCGGTGCCCGCGGCGAGCGCCGCGGCCACGGCGGCCCGTTCCAAGGCCCGGAAGTGCTCCTCACCCTCGTCGATGAAGATCTCCGGAATGGTCTTGCCGGCCATCTGTTCGATGTCGGCGTCGGTGTCCCGGAACTCCACGCCGAGGGTGGCGGCGAGCGCCTGCCCCACGGTGGTCTTGCCGCAGCCGGGCACCCCGACCAGGACGACGACCGGCGCCATCAGCGAATGACCAACGCGTCGAGGTAACCGGCGACGTTGCGGCGGATCTCGGCGACCGAGTCGCCGCCGAACTTCTCGGTGGCCGCCTCGGCCAGCACGAGGGCCACCATCGCCTCGGCGACGACTGCGGCGGCGGGCACGGCGCAGACGTCGGAGCGCTGGTTGATGGCGGTCGCCGGCTCGCCGGTGACGACATCCACGGTGGCCAGCGCCCGGTTGAGCGAGGAGATCGGCTTCATGGCGGCGCGGACCCGGAGCGGCTCACCGGTGGTGATGCCACCCTCCAGCCCTCCGGCCCGGTCGGTGACGCGACGGACGCCGGTGGCCGACGGGATGATCTCGTCGTGCGCCTCGGAGCCACGGGAGCGGGCCTGCTGCCACCCGTCGCCGATCTCCACACCCTTGATCGCCTGGATGGACATCAGCGCGGTGGCCAGTCGGGCGTCGAGCTTGCGGTCCCACTGCACGTGACTACCCAGGCCCGGCGGCACCCCGTACGCCAGCACCTCCACCACACCACCGAGGGTGTCGGCGGCCTTCTTCGCGGCGTCGACCTCGGCCACCATCAGGGCGCTGGCCTCCGGGTCGAGGCAGCGCAGCGGGTCGGCGTCGATGCGGTCGGCGTCCTGCGGGGTCGGACGTAGCCCGGGCTTCGCGGCCACCGGCCCCAACTCGACGACGTGCGAGACGATCTCGATGCCGAGCGCCTGCCGGATCAACGCCTTGGCGACCGTGCCGACGGCCACCCGGGCGGCGGTCTCCCGGGCGCTGGCGCGCTCCAGGATCGGCCGCGCGTCGTGGTGGCCGTACTTCTGCATGCCGGCCAGGTCGGCGTGACCGGGTCGGGGGCGGGTCAGCGGCGCGTTGCGGGCCTGCCGGGCCAGTTCGTCGGGGTCGACGGGGTCCGCGGCCATCACCGTCTGCCACTTGGGCCACTCGGAGTTGCCGACCCGGATCGCCACCGGACTGCCCAGCGTGACGCCGTGCCGCAGCCCGCCGATCACCTCGACCTCGTCCTGCTCGAACGACATCCGGGCGCCGCGGCCATAGCCCAGCCGGCGACGCGCCAGCTCGCCCGCGATCTCGGTGGTGTTCACCTCGATGCCGGCCGGCACCCCCTCCAGCAGCGCGACGAGGGCGGGACCGTGCGATTCACCTGCAGTCAACCAGCGCAACACAGCGGTCAGTCTGTCACGGCGCGCGACGGACACGTCGCGCTGCCCGCCGCGTCCCGCCCTGCGGACGGCCAGGACCGTCCGCAGGGCGGCTTCGCGCGACGGATCAGATGCCCCGACCGCGCTTGTGCAGGGTGCGTAGCACCGAGTCGGCCCGTACCATCCGACCGGCGACCGCGAGCGCCAGGTAGGCGCGCGGCTCGCGGGGATTGCTGCGCAGGGTGCGTCGGGCCCACCGCAGCGCGCCCCGCCGATCGCCGGCGGCGGCCCGCGCGAAGGCGATCTGGCCGGTGACCCGGGCCTCGCCGGCCGGTTGCCCGGCGAACTCCGGGTAGCGCCGCAGCAGCCACTGCAACGCCTCCGAGATGGTGTCCCACCGCTGGGCGAAGTACGAACGCTTGTGCCAGCGCACCAGCACCGACGGCGTCCGCAGGTTGACCAGTGGCGCGCTGCGGGCGGCGCGCAGCAGGAACTCGTAGTCCTCCGCGTAGCTGCCCGGGATCTCCTCGTCGACCAGGCCGAAGCCGTCGCGCAGGGCCGCCGCCCGGATCAGGAAGGTGGACGGATGCAGCTCGGTCAACCGGTCCCGCAGGAGGTCGTCCAGGGTGATCCGGTCCTTGTCGAGCACCCGGTCGACGGTGTGCCCGTCGTAGCTGACCCGGATGCCGCAGCAGACGAATTCGGCGGCCGGGTCGGCGGCCAACGCCTCGACCTGGGCGGCCAGCTTGCCGGGCAGCCACTCGTCGTCGTCGTCGCAGAACGCGACCAGGTCGCCCTCGGCGGCGAGGGTGCCGCTGTTGCGCGCGCCGGCCAGCCCGGGCGCGCGCCCGTTGGCGATGACCCGGACCGTCCGGTCCGGCCCGCCCAGTCCGGTCAGCGACTCGTCCGGCGTGGACTGGTCGAACACGACCATGGCCTCGATCGTGCCCGCGTACTCCTGGGCGAGGATCGCGGCCACGGCGGCGCGCAGCAGTTCGGGGCGGTCCCGGGTGGGCACCACGACGCTGACGCTCGGCTGGCGGGTCATCGGGTCTCCTTCGTCGGCTGGCCGGTGCGCGGCCAGGTCCGCCAGCGGGGTCGGCGCCGGCTCGACCGGGCCACCAGGTCGTCCACGATCTGCCCGACCCGGGCCACGGCCGCGCGGCGGGCCTCGTACGCGGCCGGGTCGGCCTGGACCGCGTACCGGGACGGGTCGGCCTGTCCGGCGGCGAGCGCGTCGTGCAACTCCTCGCGGGTCTCACAGAGCGCCACCAGCCCGGCCGCGCCGAGCCGACGCGCGAAGAGCTGCTGGTGGTCGTCGACGTGCTCGCCGCGGGACGGGTCGCGGGGCACCACGATCGGCAGGTGGCCGTGCCGGCGCGCCTCCAGGATCGTCGCCGGGCCGCCGTGACACACCACCAGGTCAGCGTCCGCCATCGCCCGTTGCAGGGCGTCATGGCCGAGGAACGGCACCGCGCCGGGCAGGGGCGGCGCGGCGGTGTGCCCGTGCTGCACGGTCAGCCCGACCGGGCCGGCCTGCTCGTGCCATTGCGCCAGCCAGTCCACGAGCCGGTCGAAGGGGTGTTTGTCGGTGCCGACCGCAACGAGCAGCCGGGGCTGCCCGACGGAGTTCGTGTCGCGCTGGCGCGGCAGCCGGGGCGACTGGGCGGCGTCGGGCCGGGGCGACTGGGCGGCATCCGGCCGGGGCGACTGGGCACGGCGGGTGGTGCCCGCCTCCCCGCTCACAGCAGCGTCCCCACGACGGTGGCCTCCGGGTACTGCCGGCGCTGCTCGTCCCACTGCACGAGCATCGCGGACAGGAACGGGCGGCAGAGCCGGGCCGTCAACGTCGGGGTGTCGATCCGGTCGTACACCTCGATGTAGACGGTCGGGATGCGACGCAGGCGGGCCAGCACCACGAACGGCACGGCCACGCCGGCGCCGGTGGTGACCACGGCCGCGACCCGCCGACGCCGCAGCACCCGCCAGGCCAGCCGCGCGTTGCGCAGCAGGTTGGGTACGTTGCGGGTGGTCGGGTGGTGCGCCGGCACCAGGTCCTCGCCGGTCAGCAGCGACACCGCCTCCGGGGTGTCGAAGGTGACCCAGCAGCGCCGCCACCGTTCGTACCAGGGCCGCAGGGCGAGAAGTTGGGCCAGGTGGCCGCCGCTGGATCCGACCAGCAGCAGCACCGGCGATTCGTCGTCGTTGTTCGTGTCCACGCGACTCCCCACAAGTTCGCTTGGAATTCCGATTCACGCAAGGCAGAAGCAGATCACAGGTTTTCCGGTCGTTGAATAGCGCGACCGGACGAGGCGACGATCTCCCCTCGGCGTGCTCAGGCCCACTGTCGACCCCGCAGCCCATCGACCGCCGTCACGACCTGCCATTATGTAGTCACTCTACGACGCGCACCCGGCGTCGAGAATTCTCCCGTTCACTCGCTATGTCGTTTCTCGATGACGTCCAACAGTGCGGGATGCAGCGACGCGTTCCACCCGGCGCCGGCGTCCGCCAGCCGCCACGTCCGTAGCCACATCTCCAGCAGGTACGCGTCGGCCACCAGAGCGCGCCGCGCCGCGTCGAGGCCCAGCCGCGCGCCGTGCCGACCCAGGTGCGCGTCCACGGCTGCGGCGGCCACGGCCGCCGGCTCGCCGCGCAGCACCAGCGACCGCTGGAACGCGTCATGGGCCAGGTCGAAGCCGACCGGCACGTCCGGGCCACTGTGCTCCCAGTCCCAGGCGACCAGCCGGCCGGCGTACGTGCCCAGGTTCCACGGCACCCAGTCGCCGTGCCAGTGGCCGAACTCGACGGTCGTGTCGCCGTGTCGGCGGGTCAGGACGGCGACCGCCGCCACCGCCCGCGCCCCGGCCGCCCCGGCCACCCCGGCCACCCCGGCCACCCCGGCCGTTGCGGCCCGCTCGGCCTGGGCGGCCAGTCGGGAAAGGAACGTCGACGCGGCCAGCGTCCGGGACACACCGGGCGCGGCGCCCCGGCGGGCGACCGCAAGCAGCGCCGCGATCCGCGGCGGGTCGTCGGCCGGCACTCCGCGTACGTCGGGTGGCAGCGGCTCGATCACCGCCACGGCCTGACCGGCCCACGCCGTCTCGGTGAGCAGCCCCGGTGGCACCGGGTGGTCGGGCACACCGGTCACCGCGCGCAGCGCCCGCAGCGCGCCGGCCTCGGCGGTGACCAGGGCGCGGGTGGCGTCGTTCCAACCGATCTTCGCGTAGCCACGGGGGCGACCGTCGACGGTGAACAGTTGCAACGTGGGCTTGGCGTTCGGGTCCGGTGGACGGACGCCACACGCGGCCAGCAGGGGCGTACCGCCCAGCGCGGCGGCGAGCCGCTCGGTCAACACCAACTCGGTCACGGACGCCCCCACCGGCACCGACACGGTCAGCGTCGGAAACGGCGCGAGGCCCGCCGCGCCGAAGCGGGCCAGCCCACCGAGGGCCGCCCGCAGGGCCCGGACCTTCGGTGGCCGCAACGCGTTGTACGCCAGCAGCGACGCCGCGCCGGCCCGGGGCGAGCCCAGCGGTACGAGGAACCGCGCCCGCGCCACCGACGGCACCACGGCGTACCGGGCCACTTCCCGCTGCCCGGCCGGCACCACGCCGCCCACCGTCAGGTGGACCCGGTCGTCCGGGAACACCGCACGGCTCACCCAGCCCAGCCCGTCCGCCCGGGACCGGGGGTCCGTGGCCGGGGCGACCCCGGTCGTCACGCCGCCCGGTCCGCCCAGTCGAGTTCCAACCCGAGCCGCTCACGCAGCGCGTCGTTGTACGGGCGGTAGTACTCGGTCAGCTCGGCGCGCACCGCCGGCTCCAGCGGCGCCGAGCGCCGGTCGTTGTACACCTTGAAGTTCGGCAGTTCGTACGGAGGCAGCCCGAGGAAGTCGAGGGTGCGCCGATAGGTGGCGCGGGAGTCGCGGTACAGGTCCTCGCTGGGCAGGAAGAGGATCTGGGCGGGGGCGAAACGTTCCAGCCACGGTTCCAGGTGCTCCAGGTAGCGCCCCCGCGCCCGGTACGTGTACCAGTCGTACGCCTCGCTGAACGCCTCCGGCTCGGCGATGAGCCGCTCCCGCTCCCCCGCCGTACGCTCCGGCTCGGCGGCCAGCGCGGCCGCGAAGTCCAGCGGCTCGATGCCGTGCGTGCGGCGCTCCTTCCAGTGCGAGTACGCCCGCTCGACCGGGTCGCGCAGCAACACGATCAGCTTCACGGTCGGCATCAACGCGGCGACCCGCTGCGCGGCGAGCGGGTGGAACATGTACAGGGGCGCGGCCTCGCCGACGCGGACCGGCCCGCCGTGCCGTTTCGCGAGGGCCTCGCGCTGCCGTTCGGTCGGGAAGTGCGAGCGGTACCACGCCTCGCCGCGACCCCAGTGCTCCTCGAAGTAGTGCGCGGACTTGGTGTTCCACGCGGGAAAGAGCCGGGGCACCAGCGGATGCTGGATGAGGTAGTTCCACAGCGAGGTGGTGCCGCCCCGCTTGGTGCCGATGATCAAGAAGTCCGGCAGGGGCCGCCGGTCACTGGTGCGTACCGCGTAGTCGACCAGGGACTCCCTCACCCGGGTGGTCACCTGGGTCGGCACCAACTGCTTGACCCGGTCACGGATGGACGCCACGACGGCCCTCACCTGCCTCTCGTCGATGCCGGGGCCGGCCCGGCGGCCGTGGCCGCCTCGTCGGACCCACGGATCTGCCTCATGGTCACCCGGATGCCGGCGCGCACCCGGGGCAACGTCAACAAGCCGACGCAACCGGCCAGCAGCACGCCGAGCGCCACCGCCAGGCCGGGTAGGCCACGCCCCGCGGCCAGCACACCGACCGCCGCCGCGACGCCCACACCGCCGACGGTGGCCCCCGCCGCGCGCAGCATCGCGGTGCCGACCAGCGGCTCGGCGACCACCGACCGGGCTAAGCCGGCAGCGGTGAGGTTCTCGGTGGCGATGCCGGCGGCCCACGCCACCGCTGCTCCCGTCGCGCCGTGGCCGGGGATCAGCCAGAGCCCGAGCGAGACGGTCACGGTGAGCCCGGCCAGGGTGGACACCAGGTGCAGGCCGCTGCGGCCGCCCATCAGCAGCAGGCTCTGCACGTTGCCGACGCCGGTGTTCACCAGCATCGCCAGCGCCAGCACCGTCATCGCCGGCACGCCGGCGGTGAACTCCGGGCCGAACAGTTGCAGGAACGCCAGCGCGAACACCGCCAGCAGCAGGTACACCGGCCAGGACAGCACCAGCCCCCAGATGGTCAACTGCCGGTGCACGGCCGCCGCGGCCGCCCGCTCACCGCGCCCGAGCAGCCGCGACAGCTGCGGTGACACCGCGACCCGCAGGCCCTGCATGGCGAGCTGACCGGCCAGCACGTAGCGGCCAACCGCGCCGAACACGCCCGCGTCGGCCGGTCCGGCCAGCACCGACGTCAGCAGCACGCCCACCCACATGCTGCCCGCGTCGATGGCCGCCGAGGCGGCCCGGGGCAGCGCGAAGCGCCAGAACGTCGACCAGTCGGAGCGGGTCGGCCGCACCGCCGCGCCCCGACCCAACCCGAGCGGCCCGGCCACCAACACCAGGCAGACCAGCAACGCCAGCGCGGCCGGCACCAGCCAGCCCGTCATGCCGGCGAGCAGCCCGCCGCTCGCCAGCGCGGCGGCGCCGACCAGCGCGGGGCGGGCCACCGGCAGCAGGAGGAACTGCACACCGACGTACGCGCGGATGGGTCGTACGCAGCGCAACGCGGCCAGCAGCAGGGTCATCGCCACCACCACCGGCACGGCGGCGAAGGTCAGCGTCAGCAGTCCGTGGCCCGCGTCGCCCGAGCCGCGCAGCAGGCGGGGGGCGAGCGCGTCGGCGCTCAGCGCCCCCGCGATGGCGACGACGAGCCCGGCCAGCAGCGGTGGGATCAGCGCCACCGGAAGCACCCGGGCCGCGTCCCCCCGAACGCCGAGACGCCGCCGGGGCACCGCCCACATGAGACCGGTCTCCGCGCCGAGCGTGCAGACCGCGGTGGCCACGGTCACCACACCGATCGCGGCGAAGAACGCCCCCGCGCCGGCCGTTCCGTACCCCCGGGTGATCACCACGGCCAGCACGAACCCGAACAGGCCGCTGGTGGCCGCGCCGAGCAACCCGGCCACCCCACTGCGGGCGCTGCGGCGCGTCTCGACCGCGCCGGTGTCGACGGCCGCGCGCTGCGGGCCGTCCCGGCCGGCGTCGGCCGGCGGTCGGGTGGCGGCGGTCATGCCGGCACCGCCACGGCGGACGCGAGCGGCGGACGCCACGGCTGCAGGCGGGCCGCGCGTTCCCGTTCGGTGAGCGCCATGGCGAAGCCGACCGCGAAGAACGCGACGGCCAGGTTCTGGTTGGCCATGCCGTAGAACGGGATCTGCACGAGGCAGACCACCGGCACCACCGCCAGCCACTGACCGGCCGCCGACGTCGCCCGCGCGCAGACCACCGCGGCGGCCACGAACCAGCCCAGGAAACAGAGCAGCGCCGGTACGCCGTGACTGAACAGCACCATCCACAACTGTCCCTGGGTGCCGATCGGCGCGTCCGCGGAGATGGTGTCCACGTTCACCGGAGCGCCGTAGCCCAGCCACGGGGAATCCTGCACCCGGCGGATCACCTCCGTGTAGAGCGACAACCGGTCGGTGTTGGTGTCGCTGGAGTCGACCCGCCTGTTGATCAGCTCGGTGATCGGGATGAAGAGCGTGGCCAACCCTCCGATCACCACCACGCCGACGATGGACGCGGCGACGCGGACGTTGCCGCGCAGGCTGGCCCGTACCCCCAGCACCGCGAGCCCCGCGCCGAGGCTGAGGAACATCGCCCGGTTCAGGGTGAGGAACGCCGGGGCCAGCGACAGCGGCAACGACGCCAGCAGCGTCCACCGCAGCAGCCCGCGACGGCGCAGCATGGTGTACGCCACCACGCACGGCAACGTCATCGCGTACGCGCTGCCGTAGTTGTTGGTGTACGCGAACGGCGCGGCGGGCCGGTAGATCGGGTTGAGCGAGCGGGGGCTGTATTCGGCGGTGGTCAGGTGCACCATGTCCTGGATGAACGGGGTACGGGCGACGCCGGCCGGCAGCAGCACCTCCATCGGGGTGGCCAGCGCGAACCGGGGTGCCAGCACCCCGAGCCAGCCCAGCACCACCAGCGCGAACCAGAACGCGCAGAGCGGGGTGAGCACCGCCACGAGGTCGGCCCGTTCCCGGGCGGCGGCGTAGACGTAGACGCCGACCACCAATGCGGTCAGGTAGAAGGCCAGCCGCAGCGCGAACGTCAGCAGCGAGGCCGGCGAGGGCAGTTGCGTGGCGCTGACGACCACGATCGCCAGGAACAGCAGCCAGCTGCCGACCGCCGGAGGCAGCGGCACCCGACCCCGGGTGAGCAGCAACGCGAGCAGCAGCGCGCCCAGCAATGGCCAGCCCAGATAGAACGCCCCGAGCAACCACCACAGCGGCACGAGCCCGAACATCAATGCCAGCGGCCAGAGCGGCAGCCGCGCCGGAGGCGGTGTCGGCGGCGGCGCGGCGGCGGACGGTGTGCCGGGTGGCTGCTCCGTCGCCGGGGCGCGGGTGACCGACACCGATCAGGCCCGGCCGTTGCGGGTGAGCACGAAGCCCAGCGGGGTGACTCCGGCGGCACGCAGCCGCTCCACGAGCCGCCGCAGGTCGCTCTGCCGGGTGCGGTCCCGCTCGATGACCACCACGGCGCTGCCCTGCCGGGCGACCGCCACGCCGCGCTCGTCGGACTCCGCCGGCGGCGCGTTGAACAGCACCAGACCATGGTCGGCGCCCTGCCGCCAGGTGCCGAAGCGGACGCTGCCCACCCCCACGCTCACCTCGTCCGCCGACGCCGGCTTTCCGTTGTCGGTGCGGGCGGACGCCACCCGGGGCAGGGTGAGCGTGGCGTCCGGATCGGTGGACGGGCGCGCGCCGGGCGGGTGCGGGGAGGGCCGCCGGGGTGCCGGGCTCTCCGCGGGGGCACCGCCCGCCGCCGGGGTGCCGGCCGGGCGCGGCTTGGGCACCAGCGGTCGGGACGGGTCGACGGGCAGCCGCCCACGGTCGGCGAGGACAGCGGCGCGCAGGCGCTCGACGCGGCCGCTGTCATCGGCGACGAAGACCTCCCGACCGTCGGCGGCGAGCGCCACGGCCAGCCCGGCGGTGAGCGCCGTGGCGTCCTCGCGGGAGGTGACCAGCGCGACCCGGGCCGGCTGGCGCACCCGTTCGGCGACCGCCATCGCCACGTAACGGATGTCCGCGTCGACCGCCCGCGGGCTGCCCCGAAACGGCGGCCGGCGTACCGTGCCGAGCAGCGGCAGGCCGGTGGCCTCACGGCCATCGGTGACCGAGCGGATCCGCCGGTCCGCCGACTCCCACGCGTACGCCAGCACGACGCCGATCAACGCGCCGCCCAGCAGGCCGGCGACCAGGTAGAGCGGCCGGCGCCCGGCGGAGGTCACCAGCGCCTGTTCGGCGGTCTGGGTGACCCAGCCGGGGTTGATGTCGACCGCGGCGATCTCGGTGCGGGCCGCGTTGAGCTGGGTGAGCTGGTTGTTGATGCCGGACAGCTCGGCCAGTGCCGCATCCCCGGCGGCGGTGCCCTTGGCGCTGCTCGCCCGCTTCTGCACCGCTGCCTGCTGGGCGACGACCTTGGTGATGCTGGCGTCGTACGAGCGCAGCATCTCGGCCCGCTGCTGCTCGTACATGGCACGCCGTACATCGAGGTAGGCCTGCGCGGCGAGGTTGGCGCCCTGCACCGCCCGCTGCGCGTCGTGCGTCTGATAGGTGAAGCGCAGGATCTGCCCGCCGGTGGGTACCTCGACCTCCAGGCCGTTGCGGATGTCGCGCGGCACGCCACCGAGGGCGTTGGTGAGCCGCTGGACCACCTCGGTGCCGGTGGCGAGGCCGCTCTCCACGTTCATGTTGACGGCACGGTCGGCGCCCGCGCCGCTGGGGGTGAAGGCATCGGTGACCACCGGTCGGACCGCCACGACCGCGCTGGCGGTCACCGCCGCTGGTACCAGCAGCACGTAGCCGAGGGCGGCGAGCAGGCCGACCAGGGCGACGGCGGCCACCAGGCGCAGCCGGTGCATCGGCACCCGCAGCAGGTCGGAGAGCGTGACGGCGCGGGTGGCGCCGGGGCTCGACGAGTCGGGCGGCCAGGAGGCCAGTGTCGCGTCAGTCATGGAACTTCTTCACCGTCTGTTGAGGATTGCCCACGACGACGACGCCCGGTGGCACGTCGGTCCGCACCACCGCGGCCGCGCCCACAACGCTGTCCCGGCCGACACGGACCCCCTTGAGCACCAGGGCGTGCGCGCCGACCCAGACGTTCTCCTCCAGCACGATGGGGGCGCGGGTGGCCGGGCCGGGCGGCGCGTGTCGCTGGTCGGGCGGCAGGTTGTGGAAGTCGTTGTCGAGCAGTTCGCAGTCGGACAGCAGGCACCGGTCCCCGACAGTCACCGACGTCCAGGTGCCGATCCAGGTGGCGTTGAGCAGGCAGTCGGCGCCGACGCGTACCTCACCGGGGCCGGCGAAGCGGACCAGCTTGTTGAGGCGGGTGCGGTCGCCGATGCTGACCCGTACGCCCCGACGCAGCCGGATACGACCTCGGATCTGCACGTCCCGCCCGAGGGTCAGCCGCCGGTAGCGCAACCTGTACCAGGCCCGTTTGAGCGCGAAGACCAGGTTGACCGCCCGTTTCGCGCGGAATCCAGCGCCGTCGACCAACGACCCCTCCCCACATCGTGGGGGTCGGCGGCGGTGGTACCGCCGCCGACCCGACGTGAACAATCTACCGATCCTCCGTTACGAACGGTTGACCATCACTGCACGGAGAAGAACATTGAGGGGATGGACCACGACAACTCGGGCGTCGCTGCGGCGATGAGCGTCGTCGCGGCGCCGTTGACCACCGCGGTCGGCGCGGCCATCGGGTCGAACGGGACGCTGCGCAGCCCGCCGTCTGTCGCACCGTAGACGATCCGACCGTCCACCCAGGCCATGCCACGCACGCTCGACCAGGTGACGCCACTGGTCGGCAGCGCGAACTCGGTGGCGCCGAGGTAGTTGCCGTCGATCTCGAAGTAGCGGTAGTAGAGGCTGCTGGCGCCGGTACGGGTGTAGTAGAGCCGGCCGTCGAGGTAGAAGGCACCGGTGAGAGCCGCCGGGTTGAACCAGTCGTTGTAGCCCGACGCCTCCCACGGCGAGCCGATCGCGCCGCCGTTGAACAGCGAGACGTCGATGCGGCTACCGGTGGGCGTACCGGCCACCGTGTGCGACCAGTAGATCCGGTCGTCCACGCGCCAGGCCGCGCCGGACGCGGTGTAGGCCGGCTGGCTGACAGTGGTCGGGGCGCCCAGCGTCGCGCCGTCGAACGGCACCTCCGACACCGCGCCCGCACCGGCGCCCAGGTAGAGGTTGCCGCTGCTGCCGCTCGGCGGATTCTTCGCCGTGAAGGTGCGACCACCGGCGAGCGGGAACATCCCGAGCCGCCCGTGGTACTCCTCGCCCATGCCGTCGGAGTTGTGCCCGAAGTAGAGACCGTCCGAGCCGCGCCAGAGCACCGGCACCGCCGACCCCCAGGCGGTGGTGCCGGACGGCATCGAGGCGCTGCCGCTGCGCCGCGGGTTCCAGTTCACCGGCATGCCGGTGGCCGGAGTGACCGCGCCGATGCCGAGCCGGTCGATCGCGCCCGCGCCGGCGTTGTCGCTGGCGTTCGGATTGTTCAACCAGCGGAAGTGACCGCCGAGGTAGATGACGTTGTCGGCCACCTCGACCGAGGTGATGGTGTCGTTGCCGGTGAAGTCGACCCACGTGGCGACCTGGCCGGTGCCGCGGGCGGCGGTCTCGAACCGGACCAGCGCGTCGCAGTACGCGCTCGGCCAGCCGCCGCCGCCGTTGCTGCCGACCACGAACCAGCTGCCGTCCTCACCGAACTTGATGTCCTGCACGTAGTGCACGAAGGTCGTCGGGGCGGCGCACGGCGCGACGTACTTCTCGCTGCTCCAGTCCAGCACCGTCGGGGTGCCGGAGACGTCGACCAGCGCGATCTGGTTACGCGGAAGGTCGTTGAGGAGCGTGAAGTTGCCGCCGACCGCCAGGGTGTTGCCGTCGGGCGTGACGTCGATGGTCCACACGTACGAGGTGGTGCTGTGCCGCCCGACGGTGGCGTCGACGGAGAACGCCGGGTCGATCGCCCCGGTGGTCGCGTTCAGCCGGCCGAGACCGGCGTGCGCGGTGCCGTTGAGCCAGTTGAACGCGCCGGCCACGTAGAGCCAGTTGCCCGACAGCGCCAGGTCCCGGACGGTGCCGCCGTCGGAGCGGCCCACCCAGCTGTCGATGATCGCGCCGGTGCTCGGGTTGAGCGCGACCAGGTTCTTGCGGGAGACCCCGTTGACGGTCTTGAAGGCGCCGCCGACGATCAGCGTGCCGCCGGGTCCCGCGAGCAGCGTGTTGACCGCGCCGTCGAGCACCGGCAGGAAGCTGGTGGACATCGTGCCCGTCGTGCGGTCGTACGCGAAGAGGTAGCGCTGCGTGACCCACGCGGACGTGGCGGTCTGCCGGAGCTGGGTGAAGCTGCCGCCGACGAACACGGTGTTGCCGACCTGCGCGAAGGCGCGGGTCTCACCGTCGCGGGCGTGCGGGGTGATGTCGGCGGGATTCGCCGACACCAGGGTCGCGGTTCCGGGGACCGGCACCACCGCCGCCGAGGAGGCCGTGGGCGCGCTGAGCACGGCGGCGGCGACCGCCAGCGCGACCACCCCCGCCCGAGTACGACGTCGTCCTGAGAAACGCCATGAGTGCGAGAGTGTGGGCACGCTACGCCTCCAAGATGGATGAGAACCCGAGGTAGCGTGCCTCGCCCAGCCTGGTAGGCGCATCCGCCGATTGGGCGGTGCGTGAATCTGCTAGCCGACAGAACGCCGGAAGATCAGCTGGTAGATCTCCGATGAACGGCGGCCGTGTTCATGGTGTCGTCACAAACGTCAGCGACTCCCTCCGGTGGGCTGCCACAGGTACGTCTCCTTGCCGGCCTGGGTGAACCCGGCCACGGCGGAGGCATCGTGGTTCATCGTCATGTCACAGGTCGCCGTGCGGGTCGTCATGCCCGGCGAGTTGAAGTAGATGGCGGCCTTGATTTTCGGGTGGGCCTTCAGGGCCGCCGGGAACTCCTGGAACCAGCGCTGCTTCGCCCCGGGGTCCTTGGCGTCGAAGTTCGTTCCGAACTCGGCGAGCATCCGTGGCTTGCCCGCGCCGACGCCGTTCTCGTCGAGCCAGCGGTAGAAGCCGTCCACTGTCGTGCTCGGGCTCTTCCACACCGTGCTGCCGTTGCAGACGTGGAAGTTGTACGGGTCGTAGGCCACCCAGTCGACGTACCGGTCGCCGGGGTAGAGGCCGGCGTACCGGGAGTAGTGCCCGGACCAGCCCATCATCGTCCACACCCAGACGGCGTTGTCCGCGCCCGCCTTGGCGAACCGCTCGTACACGTACTTCCAGGCGCGGACGAAGTCGGCGTCGCTGCCCTTGCCCGGCTCGTCCTCCGGCTCGTGGTCGAAGCCCATGAACACCGGCACCTTCGCGGCCCGGATGCGACCGGCGACCGCGTCGATGGTCGCGTCCTGCCGGCCACTGTAGATGTCGGACCACTTCAGCGTCGTGTCGGCGGAGAAGTCGCGCGACTCCCAGGCGAAGAACATCAGCCGGCCCTGTCGCATCTGCTCCTGCTCGTACGCGTCGGGGAACGCACCGTTGCTGCCGGCGTTGGAGAAGTCGTGGTAACGGTGCACGATGTCGAACTTGCGCCCGACCTGGGCTTCCACGTCGGTGATCGCCTTGCCGTGGTCCCAGCCGTTGCCGGCGTTGGCGGGTGAGTACATCCCCCACCAGGCGCCGCAGGAGGGCACGAGCGTGTCGGACACCTGGCCACACTTGCCGGACGGGAGGGTGGGGCTCCCGGTCGGGGCCGGCGTACGGGTCGGGGTGACCGTCGGCGTGGGTCGGGGCGCGGCGGTGGTCGGCGCGACCGTCGGCGAGGGCGCCGGCGCCGGTCGGGTGGTCGGCGCCGACGTCGGCCCGCTGCCGAGGTCGTAGCTGATCACCAGGCTGGGCCGCAGGTCGGGGTTACGGTTCTCGACCGACGCCCAGTAGACGCGGGTCTCCAGGCCGGTCTGGGCCAGCGACACCGTCCAGGTGCCGTTTCCGGTGACCAGCGTGGAGACGTCCCACTCGTTGACGCCCTTGGCCACACCGGCCACGGTGTCCAGCACGGCCCCCGCCTTCGCCGGGGCCGGTCGCGCCTCGCGGGCGCTCACCGACGAGGCGTGCGCGGTCACCGTGGCGGCGAACTGCTGCCACGCGTGCATGCGCAGCGTCGCCCGGACGTTGACGGCGGCGGCGGGAAGGGTGGTCACCGCGAACTCGACGACCGCCTCCCGGCCGCCGCGCGGGTTGCCGTCGCAGCGCGCCGGACAGGTCGCCAGGGTCCCCTTGGTGGCGTTGTCGCCGTCCTGCGAGACCACCGTCGCGGTGGTGTCCGCCACCGCGCGGATCGACAGGTCGTCGCTGGCCAACAGGGGCATCATGGTCGCCACGATGCCGGCCACCACCGAACCGCCGACGACGCCGATGGCGATCGCCTTGCGCCGGGGGCCGGTGCGGAACCGGGTGATGCGGTGCAGTCCGTGCCTGGTCAAGGAGTACTCCCTGTGTCTGGTGCGATAACCGTGAGCAGCGTATCGATGACCAGGGCACGTCGTCGGTAGGACAGTTTTCCGTAAGCGCGTCTTAACCGTCAGCTAAGAAAGCCGGCGGAAGGCGAGCCGTTCCAGGAGACGCAGCGGGTAAATCCGCAGCTCCTCGCAGGAGAGCGGCGTACCGCGCGGTGTCGTCGCCGCTGGGTTGGGGTGCGCGAACGGTCCGCCCCCGGTGAGCGTGAGGCGTTCGATGCTCCCGGGACTGGACGAGCGCGATCGAGGCTCGCGAAGGAGCGCCGTGCGGGCCGGCGGCAAGCGGCCCCCGGCCCGGACTCAGGGACCAGACACGTCGACCGGTAGGCCCGCCCGCCGCGGCATCGTCAGGCTGCGGCGCAGCACCACCAACAGCGCATCCAGCACCGAGCCACGGTCACGGGCGTCGAAGGTGATCAGCGGCGTATCGTCGGAGACCGCCAAGGCCCACCGTACATCGTCAAGATCGTGGGTCAACAAGCCGTCGAACAGGTTGACGGCCACCCCGAAGGGAATGCCGGTTCGCTCGAAATAGTCGACTGCCGGATAACAGTCGTCGAGGCGACGCGCATCCACAATCACCAGGGCGCCGAGCGCCCCCTCGGTCAGATCGCGCCACATGAAACCGAATCGGTCCTGGCCCGGCGTGCCAAAGAGGTAGAGTTTGATCTCGTCATCGATGGTGATGCGACCAAAGTCCAGCGCAACCGTCGTGGTCGTCTTGTCTGGCACCTCCTCGGCGCGGTCGAGCGCGGCCGCGACCTCGGTCATCGGCGCCTCGGTGGTCAGCACGGGAACTTCGGAGATCTGAGAGACCGCAGTGGTCTTGCCCACTCCGAAACCACCGGCGATGACGATCTTCACCGGTACGGGCGGCCGGCCGTTTTCGGCAGCCGCTTCAGCGAATTGCGGTGAGTCCACGGATAACCCTTTCGATGATCTGCCTTTGCCGGTCCTCGGGGAGGTCCAATCCGCGGGTGGTGAGAAACTTCAGCGCGATCAAGTCGGCGACCAACACTCGCGTGACTCCGAGATGCAGCCCGACGTGGGCGGAAATCTCCGCGATCGCTACCCACTCCGTGCAAAACTCGACAATGTCGCGATGCTCGTAGTGCAGGCGGGACGCCCCTTCCAAGCCGTCCCGGGTCGCCACCACCTGTGCCGCCATGTTCAACGTCACCCCCATGGGGCGTACCCGCCCGCCGGTCAGCAGATATGGCCGTACCCGGGACACCTGGCGATGTCGTGCGCCCGCTGTTTCGTGAGCCCCGTCTGCGACCACCCTGGTCAGGCCCGGACCGTAAGCTTCAGTTCGTCAATAAGCTGCGGCGTGAGTACCGGGCCGGCGTGATTGGCAAAGACTGCCATCTCATAGGCGAGGTTCCCCAGGCTGGCGTCCTTCTGCGCGAGCACTCCGAGTGAACAACCCGTGCTGATAGCGCTGACCAGCAGATAGCCCCGCTGCATGTCGATGATGACCTTGTTCGTAGCGCCGAGGTCGTAAACACGTGAAGTGCCACTCGCCAAGCTTGCGAGGGCAGAGGTGATGGCGGCGAGTCGGTCGGCGTCCGCGCGAGAGAGGGTGGCGGAGAGCGCCACCAGCAACCCGTCGGAGGAGACCGCGATCGCCTCCAGGACGCCCGCGGTATCGCTGGCGAACCTTTCGAGTAGCCAGTTGAACTGCTGCGCCTCGTTGCTTGTCTGGTGCCCAGGTACTGTCATTGTCCGCTCCGGTCGTAGTGGAGGGCCGCCGCCCGAGCGAGCCCATCATGAAAGTCGTCGAGTGCTGCCCGTTCGGCCTCGGGATCACGTCGCGCTCCAACGCTTCCGGTGCGCGGCTCTGCCGCCCGTGTGTGAGCGGTGAGTTCCTCGGCCAACTGCAGGTTGAGATGCTCTCCCGGACGGCGCCGTTGCAGCCCGCCGGGGCTGACCTGAGCGGTCCCGCGAGCCGTCGACGACCCGGCAACGCGCGGCCGCAATGGCCCGACATCCGTAGCCCGCCCGCCTGACGTCTGCGCATCACGACCTGGCCCACGCGGCTCGGGCCTGATCGCGCCCGCAGCTCGCGCTTCGCCACGGACCATCTCGTCCAGCTCAGCGCGCTCCGCCTCGGGACGTCGGGATGGGTACGGCAGAGTTTCATGCTTCCCACTCCAACCGGCGGGCTCGGACCGGGCCGGACCATCCCAGTCCAGGGTCGTCTGGGTTGCGCCGGGCCGGCGTCGCCGCAGCCCAGCACGCATTTCCGTGGCTACCGGCTCCTCTGCCGTTCGGGGCGGCGGCGCCTCGGGCTGGTCCCTACGCGAAGCAGTTGGCTGCGGAACCTGACGGTGGGGTGTTTCCGCAGCAGCGTCCAATCGTCCAGTCCACCAGTTGAAGGCACGGTCACCGAGCGCCTCGGGCAGCGGGCGGGACGGCGCTTCCACACCCACGGCGACGGGGCTGCGGGCGGCAGCACTCTGCGCTGCCCGTCGCACCGGCGTGGGCTCAGCCCCTCCTCCCGACCGGGCCGCCGGTTGATCACCATTCAGGTGCAGCAACACGTGCTGCGGAACCGTGATCTCGGCGGTCACCCCGGTGACCGGCGACGGCATCAGGCGTACCGTCATCCCGTGCCTCCGGGCCAGCCGCCCCACCACGATCAGTCCGAGCATGTTGGTCGGCGCGACGTCAGGCCGTCCCACCGAGACAAGTCGACGGTTCTCCTCGACGATTCGGTCCGGCCTCATGCCGATTCCGGAGTCGACGACGCGAATCACGCACTCCGAAGCCAGGCTCGTCGAGACGACGACCGGCGCGGACGGCGGCGAGAATGATGTCGCGTTTTCGAGCAACTCGGCAAGGATCAGGGTCAGGTCGGCCACGGCACCCGCTGCCACCGTTGGGTTGGCCACCGATTCCAGGTGAACATTCTGGTAACGCTCGATCTCGCCGATCGCAGAGCGGATGACGTCGATCAGCGGTGTCGGGGAGTGCGCAGGCAACTGCTCCTCGTCCCGCCGACCGGCAATCGCGAGCAGGCTCTCGGTCCCTCGCCGGAGACGGCTGGTCAGGTGGTCCAACTGGTACAACTGCGCAAGCCGCTCTTCATTGGACTCGTCACGCTCCAACTGGTCGATACGAGCCACCTGCCGCTCAACCAGACTACGAGTGCGGTTCGCGATGTTGACGAACATCACGGATACGTTGCGCCGGTTGAGTGCCTGTTGCTGCAGCAGCAGCGCCGCAGTCGCCTGAACACGGTTGAACGCTGATGCGAGTTCGCCGATCTCGTCCGCCGACCGCAGCATCACGGCCGCGAACTTCGGCTGAAGTTCCTCGTCGTCGTACTCGAGCTCGTTGATCCGTGTCATCTCGTCAGCGGCGAGGTCGGCTACCGCGTTGGCCGCGCGCGTCATTCGCCGCAGAGGCCGTGCCACAGACCTGTTCACCGCGACAGCGAAGAGCCAGATCGCGGCCAGCAGTCCCGCAACCACCCCGACCTCCAGGCCGGCGGCGCGACGGGCAGCGACTGCGGCGTTCGCCGCTCGCTGCGCTGTGTCGCGCGTGATCTCGTCCTGGACCTCCTGCCGAGTTGAGAGCGCCCCCTCGATCATCGGCATCAGTCGACTAATAGGAAGAGCCTGTGCCGACCCGCGACGGCTCGCCACGGCGGCCACTGCCGCTCTCGCCCGCCCGAATGTTGGCCCCGTTTCCGCTGCCGCGAGCAGCGCCTGGTGGTGCGCGTCCCCCTGCTGCTGGAAAATCTCCCGATAGATCACGGCCGCGGACTCCGCCGTAGCCGCCAATTGCTGGGCTCCGCTCGGGTCCACCGGCGCGAGTAGCACCGCGGTGAGGCTCTGACTGACCGCCTCGTCCAGTCGCAGCAGGGAATCCGCCGCCGCCGTCCGTCGCAACCCCGGCGCGTCGGCACCTGCTGAGCCGGTCAGACGTAGGCCATCGAGCAGTTCCCGGATCAGGTCGTCGTAGCTGCGGGCGAGCTTCGCTGCGGCACGGGCGTCCGCCGATGCCGGGGCCCGAAGCTCCCGCAGGCGATCTGGTTGGGCCAGCACCTTACGAAGCTCGGCGCCAGCGGTGGACGGCAGCACACGTGCCACGCTCTCCCAGCTCTCGTCCACGTGTTGCATCTGCACAAGAAGCGCGTCGCGACCGACAGGCGCTCCGGCGAGCCGTCCCACGACGAGCAGGCGCTCCCGCTGTAGGTCCCGGATCAGCCGGCCTACCGCCCGCGCATTCTCCGCGCTGTCCGCGACGGCCGCAGCCGAGCGCGCCTGGTCGACGCCCCGCGCGACGAGCGGTACGGTAGCGCACAGCGCCACGGCCACCGATAGCAGCGACAGGAGGCTGAGTCGCTGCGTGACGCGTAATCCGCTAAGCATCGGACAGCTCTTCGTCACCCGATCGAGGTCGTACGCCGCGCCCGACCCGGAGCAATTCTTCGGCCGCGAGCAATTCCCGAGCATCAACCTCCGGCATCGCGACGGACAGGGACGCGACATCGACAGTCGGCTGCGTCCCAACCTGCTCGTCCCGGTCGTCGCCCGACTCCCGTTCGCGGGCGGGCACCGCCCACCAGAACAGCAGCAGCCCGACTAATGCCCCGCCGATCACCATGGCGATCTGCTGTTGCCGGAGCCTGTTGAGGGAGCGGACAGTGTCCTCGAGGAGCCGATCCAGCTCGATGGACATCGCGTCGGCCACGTCCAGGCTCGCGTCCTGTACCTGTGCCGAAATGGCAGCGACTGCATTCTTCCCCGCCGTTCCGGCCAGCGCAGTGTCGCCGAACCGGTTGACGGTGTCGCGGAACGAGTCGAGGGGCTCGATCAGCGCAGCGTGGCCAGCGGCTCCGGTCACGGCCCGCAGACCGGTCTCGATCGCTGCGGCCGCAGCCGCCACCTGCGCACGAGTCACCGCGATGGCGACCGTGGTCGACTCAGACTTGTCACCGAGGTACGTCTGGTCAGCCACCAAATTCGCCCCGGTCAGCACGATGGGCAACTGAACGAAGCTCGCATCGGCAAGGTAGCTGCCGTAGCTGTCCCCACTGCCGTTGACGTGCGCGAGACGCAATACCGTGGCGGCCATGTCCACCGCGAGAGTGAGCACCTCGCTGTAACGGTCAAGCGCTTGACGCCCGGTCGGCCTGTCGTCCATGAGCTGCTTGACCTTCGGACGCAATCCGGACCAACTCTGGCCAAGGCCGAGCGCCTGGCCCTCGCGTTCGTCCAGCGTATCGAGCTCGACGACCGCCCGCTGGAGCGCGCCGAGGTTGGCCGGAGTATCGCGCACCGTCTGCGCCCTGAGCCGGGTCAACTCGCTGATCAGGTCGGTAGCTGCCTGTAGGTAGCGCACTCCCTGCTGTTCGCTCGTGACCTGAGCTGTGTCGGAGTCGATTTGCCTGCGCGACTGCACGGCGAGCATCGCGTGCACTGCGGCCAGGACGGCGATCAGCAGCAACGCGACTGCGATCCATGGCCCGCGCCGTTGACGGAGGGCTATTGACTTGGTCACGACCGGACCGCCGGCTGCGGCGACGACGGGATCGCGTACGCGGTCTCGCCATGCTGTGACAGGTCCACCCCGACGCTCTCTGCGCGGCCACCGATGCGGTTGCCCCGAATCCGCGACACGATGGCCATGATGAGCAGGGAGGCCGCCGCGGAGTACACGACCACCGCGCCGACGGTCAGCGCCTGCACTCCGAGCAGCCGATATCCGCCCCCGTAGAACAGGCCATTCGCTATCCCAGGATTGACCGAGGCGGTGGCGAAGAGGCCGACCGAGAGCGCGCCGATCAACCCGCCGCCCAGATGGACGGCCGCGACGTCGAGCGCGTCGTCGAGTCGGAAAAGCGCCTTGAGCCCCACTGCGAGGTGGCACAGGACGCCTGCCGCAAGACCGATCAGCAGCGCACTCGTAGGCGTCACGTACCCGGCCGCCGGAGTGATCGCGACCAGGCCGGCCACTGCCCCGGACGCGGCACCCAGCGTGGTGGGCTTGCCGAACCGAAGTCGCTCCACGACCGCCCAGGCGATCATCGCCGCTGCGGCGGCCGCCTGCGTGTTGATGACCGCGAGAACGGCCAGGCCGTTGGCGCCGAGTGCCGAACCACCGTTGAATCCGAACCAGCCAACCCAGAGCAGCGCCGTGCCGAGCAGCATCATCGGCAGATTGTGCGGACGATGCTCCGCACGAGCCCGAGCCCCCAGACGAGCGGCGACGACGAGCGCCGCCGCACCGGCGTTCGCGTGCACCACCGCTCCACCAGCGAAGTCGAGCGCGCCGAGCTGGTGCGCCCAACCGAGCGGCGAGAACAGCCAGTGCGCCACAGGCGCGTAGACCAACACGGACCAGAGCGCGACGAAGAGCATCGAGGCACTGAAACGCCACCGCTCCGCCCCGGCCCCAAGGATCAGAGCCGGGGTGATCACCGCGAACATCATCTGGAACAGCACGAAGGCCATTGGCGGTACCCCGGCGAGGTCGATCCCCGGTACCTCGGCCGCGAGATCGGTCAGCCCGACGAATGACCACCCGCCGACGAGCGAGTTGCCCGGCCCGAAGGCCAGGGAGTAGCCGAGCAGTAGCCATAGGACCGTGACGACACCGATCGTCATAAAGCCCTGCATCACCGTGCCGGCGACGTTGGAGGCGCGAACCATGCCACCGTAGAAGAAAGCCACTCCTGGCGTCATCAAGAGCACCAAGGCGGCCGACACCAACACCCAGGCGGTTGCCCCGCCATCAAGACCCGCTTGATCCATCCCTACTCACCTCCACCCGTAGCCAGATCGCCGTGCCCCCCAAACGGGCCGGGTTCGACTTTGGTTCAAAGCGAACCCGAATGTTTACCGGTTCAGGGCCAAGCCAAGAGCACCTGACATAAGTGCAGCCCAAGGGGCAGACGGCTCAACCCCACAGTCCCGGGCCGCCCGCCGACAAACCGGGCATACAGCCCGGTCGTCACGACGACCGGCAATTCCCGCGACCGCCGCCACTCAAAGACTGTCCATGTACGCGGGCAGGTCGATCCGATCCCGGGCGTCAGCCGGCCCGGACCGACGTCAATGCGGCGCGCATGGCCTCAACCGGGGCGCGTACGCCCGTGAACTGTTCGAACTGGTCCACCGCCTGAGCCAGAAGCAGGTCCAGTCCGGACATCACCCGCAGGTCGGCCCCGAGCGCGGACGCCGCCAGGGGGGTCGGCCACGGGTCGTAGAGCGCGTCGAGGTACACCGCGCCGGATCGCCAGTCCGCCTCGCCGGCGAGGGAGTCGGCCGCCCCCTTCGGCACCGTGGAGACGACCACGTCGGCCGCGAGGTGGCGGCGAGCGTCCACCCAGGCGCCGGCGCTCAACGCAACGCCGACCGCCCCAGCGACCGGCCGCAGGCCTTTCACCGCTTCGGCCCTGCGGGCCACCACCGTCACGCCGGAGCAGGCCAGCCGGGCGGCGGCGGCGAGCGCGGCCCGGGCGGTGCCCCCCGCGCCGAGCACCGTCACGGCCGCGCCCGGTACCACCCCGGCCTCGGTGAGCACATGCACCATGCCGGCGACGTCGGTGTTGTCCGCGTACCAGGAGCCGTCCGGGCGGCGTACCAACGTGTTGGCCGCGCCGATCGCGACGGCGACCGGCGACGCGGCGTCGGCCACGGCGAGCGCCGCCTCCTTGCCCGGCATGGTCACCGACAGCCCGGCCCACTCCGGGCCGAGGCCGGCGACCAGGTCCGGCAGCTCCGCGGCCGCGCACTCGATCCGGGTGTACGACCACCCGGTCAGCCCGGCCGCCGCGTAGCCGGCGGTGTGGATCACCGGGGAGAGGGAGTGCGCGATCGGTTTGCCCAGCACCGCGGCCCGTCGTCGGAGCGCCATCAGATAATGCCGGCCTCCCGGGCCCGGGCCTCGTTGCGCTGGTGCTGCGCGTAGGTCTCGGCGAAGGCGGAGTGGCCCTGCTTGTCGATCGCCACGAAGTAGAGCCACCTCCCCACCGGCGTGTCCATCGCCCCCTCCAGGGCCCGCTTGCCCGGGTTGTTGATCGGGGTGGGGATCATGCCGGACAGCTTGCGGTTGTACGGGTTCTTCGGGTCGTCCAACTCGGCCGCAGTCATCTGCTTGGACGACTTGGTCGGCTTGCCGATCGACTCCAGGTAGTAGTTGACCGTGACGTCCATCTCCAGGCAGCTGCACGGGAACTCGCCGTACGCCCGGTTGTAGGCCACCCGGGCGACCTTGCCGAGGTCGTCCTTGTTACCTGCCTCAGCCTGGGCCAGCGACGCCACGATCAACCCCTCGTACGGGCTGACCTTGCGCTCCTTCTGCACCCGGTCGGCGAACTTCATCTCGCCGGTCACCGAGAGGAAGTTGTCCACCATCAGCTTGAGGATGCTCTCGGCGGTGGCCTTCGGCGGGATCTCGTACGTGTCCGGGTAGAGGAAGCCCTCGACGGACTTGACGACCTTCTTGCCGTCGTCGCGCTTGAACCACCAGTCCGGGACGCCGAGCGCCTCCGGGTCCTTCGCGGCAGCCTCGAACTCCTTGACCGGGATCTTGGTCTTGTCGGAGAGCATCTTGTAGATGTTCTTGCTGGTGCGGCCCTCGGGAATGGTCAGCCCGTTGACGATCTTGTTTTTCAGGTCGAGCATGGCCGTCACGGCGCTCGCGCCGCTCATCTGCTTGCGCAGCTTGTACGTGCCCGGCTGGATGTTCTTGCTGCGCGAGTTGGCCGCAGCGGCCTCGATGAACGCCTTCTGGCTCTTGACCACGTCGGCCGCGACCAGGGCGTCGGCCATGTCGGCCAGCAACGCGCCGTTCTTGATCTCGACGGTGATCTCACCGGACCCGGCGCCGTCGTAGTCGGGCGTGACGAAGTAGTTCTGGATCCGGTCGAACCCGTAGAACGCGCCGCCACCGATGACACCCAGCAGGACCAGGGCCATGAACAAAGCCAGGAACGTCTTGCCCCGGCCGCCGCCGGAGCCTTTCTTGCGCTTGTTGCGGAAGCTGCGTCGGTGCCGGCCCTTCTCACCTCGCTCCGGCTCGTCAAACCCAAGGTCCAGATCGTCGATCATTACGTCCGCCTCCGCTGCGCGTCCAGCCAGCTCTGCAGGATCTCCACCGCGGCCGCCTGATCGACAACCGCACGTTGACGCTTGCCACGAACGCCACGCTCGGCAAGCCTACGAGAAGCGACCACGGTCGACATCCTCTCGTCGGTAAGCGTTACCGGGACCGGCGCTATCACATCGGCCAGCCGGTCAGCGTACGCCTTGACGCTGACCGCCGCCGGGCCGTGTTTACCAGCCAGGTTGACCGGAAGGCCGACGACCACCTCGACGGCCTCGTGCTCGACCACCAGCGCCGCGAGCTGGGCAATGTCGGTCGGCACCGCGTCCGGCGCGGCGGTGAGATCGCGGGCGAGGGTGACCACCGGCGTGGCCAGCACCCCGTGCGGATCCGAGCGGGACACCCCGACGCGCACCTGACCGACGTCCACACCGAGGCGAACGCCCCGCGTGAGCCCGGTCACCGTGGGTCACCCGGGGGCTGTCGACGAACCAGGGCGAACCGAACGGTCCGCCCTGGTCGACACTGACCGTTCATCACGCCTCGGTGATCGCCTTCTCGACAGTGAGTAGGAGGTTCGGCGCCTCGGTCGCGGGCAGGCCGCCACCCTGGGCCAGCTCGGGGCTTCCCCCGCCACGCCCGGAGAACGCCGCCTTCACCAGGTCCGACGCGGCGAGGCCCCGACTGCGGGCCGCCGCGTTGACCGCCACCACCAGCGACGCCTTGCCGTTCGCCCGAGCCGCCACGGCGACCACGGCCGGCCGCGCCGGGTCGATCTTGCCGCGAATCTCCTGAGCCAGGGTCCGTACGTCGTTACCGGCCGCACCCTCCGGCGCCTCGGTGCCGACGTACGCCACCCCGCGCACGTCCTTGGCCTGCGCGGCGAGGGCACCCGCCCCGCCGAGCACCAGCTGGGCACGCAGCTTCTCCAGCTCCTTCTCCGCATCCCGGAGCTGGGTGACCGTCTGCTCCACCCGGTCGGCGACCTGGTCGTTGGGCACCCGGTACAGCTCGGCCAGCCGGGAGACCAGTAGGTGCTCCTTGGCCAGGAAGTCGAAGGCGTCCATGCCGACCAGCGCCTCGACCCGGCGGACACCGGAGCCGATGGACGACTCGGAGAGGATCTTCACGAGACCGAGCTGTGCCGAGCGGGCCACGTGCGTGCCGCCGCACAGCTCCCGGGCGTAGTCGCCGACCTCGACGATGCGCACCTCCTCGCCGTACTTCTCGCCGAACAGCGCCACCGCGCCGATCCGCCGCGCCTCGTCCAGCGAGGTGATGAAGGCGTGCACCTCCAGGTCGGCCAAGAGCACCTCGTTGACCTGCTGCTCCACGTCGCGCAGGACGGTCGGCGACACACCCGTCGGGGTGTTGAAGTCGAACCGCAGCCGGCCCGGCGCGTTCAGCGAACCCGCCTGGGTGGCCGACTCGCCGAGGAAGCTGCGCATGGTCTGGTGCACCAGGTGGGTGGCGGTGTGCGACCGGGAGAGCGCCCGCCGCCGGGTGGTGTCGATCTCGGCGTAGCCGGTGTCGCCGGGGTGCACCTCACCCCGGATCACCCGGGCCCGGTGCACGATCAGACCCGGCACCGGCTCCTGCACATCGAGCACCTCGACCTGACCGTCGCCCACGGTGATGATGCCGTGGTCCGGCTGCTGGCCGCCGCCCTCGGCGTAGAACGGGGTCGTGTCGAGCACCAGCTCGACGGTCTCGCCCTCGGTCGCCGCCGCACGCGGACCGTCCGAGCCCAGCAGTGCCCGCACCCGCGACTCGCGGGCCACCTCGCTGTAGCCGGTGAACGTCACCGGGCCACCCTCGTCGAGCACCGACCGGTACGCCGACACGTCGATGTGCCCGGTCTTGCGGGCCTGCGCGTCCGCCTTGGCCCGGGTCCGCTGGTCGGCCATCAGCCGGCGGAAGCCCTCGTCGTCGACCTTCAGGCCCTGCTCGGCCGCGATCTCCAGGGTCAGGTCGATCGGGAAGCCGTACGTGTCGTGCAGCTGAAACGCCTTCGCCCCGGACAGCGCCGTGCCACCCGCCGAGCGGGTCTCGGCGATCGCCGTGTCCAGGATCGTCGTCCCGGCACGCAGCGTCGACAGGAAGGTCTCCTCCTCGGCGTACGCGTACTGCGCGATCCGGTCGAAGTCGGTCGCCAGCTCCGGGTACGACGGCGCCATGCAGTCCCGCGCCACCGGCAGCAGCTCGGGCAGCGCCCGGTCCTGCCAGCCCAGCAGCCGGATCGACCGGATCGCCCGGCGCATGATCCGCCGCAGCACGTACCCGCGACCCTCGTTACTGGGGGTGACGCCGTCGCCGATCAGCATCAGCGCGGTCCGCACGTGATCCGCGACCACCCGCAGCCGGACGTCGTCCGGGTGCGACTCGCTGGCCACGTGCCCGGAGTGCGCGCCGTACCGCTTGCCGGTCAGCTCTGCGGCCCGAGCCAGGATCGGTCGTACCTCGTCGATCTCGTAGAGGTTGTCGACACCCTGCAGGATCGAGGCCATCCGCTCCAGGCCCATGCCGGTGTCGATGTTCTTCGCCGGCAGCTCACCCAGGATCGGGTAGTCCTCCTTGTTGGTACCCGGACCCCGCTCGAACTGCATGAACACGAGGTTCCAGTACTCCAGGTAGCGGTCCTCGTCGACCGCCGGGCCGCCCTCGCGGCCGTACTCCGGACCCCGGTCGTAGAACAGCTCCGACGACGGACCGCACGGCCCGGGGATGCCCATGGACCAGAAGTTGTCCGCCTTGCCCCGACGCACGATTCGCTCGGCCGGCACACCCACCGACCGCCAGATCTCGTACGCCTCGTCGTCGTCGAGGTAGATCGTCGGCCAGATCCGCTCCGGATCCAGTCCGTAACCGCCCTCGGCGATCGGCTTCGTGGACAACTCCCAGGCCAGCGGAATCGCCCCGGCCTTGAAGTAGTCGCCGAAGGAGAAGTTGCCGTTCATCTGGAAGAACGTGCCGTGCCGGCTGGTCTTGCCGACCTCGTCGATGTCCGGGGTGCGGAGGCACTTCTGCACGCTGACCGCCCGCTGGTACGGCGGGGTCTGCTGGCCCAGGAAGTAGGGCACGAACTGCACCATGCCGGCGTTGACGAACAGCAGGTTCGGGTCGCTGAGGGCGGGCAGCGGAGCGGACGGCACCACGGCATGGCCGTTCGCCTCGAAGTGCGCGAGGTACCGCCGCTTGATCTCCGCCGTATTCATCGCTGGTGTTCCTCCGGAAAAATCTCTCGATCGCCGATCCGCGGGGACTCCCGCAGCTCGGCGAACTGGTCGTCGAACGCCTCGCCTTGGACGAACGCCTGGTGGATCTCCTGCTCGCGCTCGGCCATCCCGACCCGGATGTCCTCCACGAAGCTACGCACCGACTCCACCAGGCTGCCAGCGGATTCCGACAACGAGCTGGCGATGCCGGCCGGGGTGTACGCCTGCGCGGTCCGGGTCGCCCTGCGGACCACCACCACGCCCACGGCCACGCCGATGCCGAGCCAGAACAACCGCTTCATGTCGTGCTACCTCCTGTGGCCGGGCCGGTCAGCGGTTGCCGCGCCGGGCGGCCCGCCGCTGCTGCTTGATGGTGTCGCGCACCTCGCGCTCGGTCTCGGCGTGCCGGCGGCTCGCGGCGGCCCTGCGCACGCTGTAGCCGAACGCGGCGACCTTGACCAGCGGGTTCGCGGCCGCGGCGGAGACCACCGTCGCCAGGTTGGCGACGTTGGCGGTGACGTTCTGGGCGTGGCTGGTCATCGTGTCGACCTTGGCCAGCTGCAGGTTCACACCGTCGAGCGAGGTCTGCACCTGCTCCAGAGCGATGTTGACGTTCTTCACCGTGGTGTTGACGTCGCCGAGCAGCGGTGCCGTCCGGTCGTTGAGGTCGTTGATCATCCGGGTGGTGGCGTCCACCGTGTGCCGCAGCCGCAGGATCGGCAGCGTCAGGATGAGCACCAGCAACGCGAACGCGCTCGCCGCGATCAGCGCCGCGACCTCTCCAATGTCGCCCACGCGTGTCCTCCTCAAGCAGATTTCCGCCGGACCCGACGTCCCCGGAACGCACAACCGTGGTGCCCACCGAACCCACCGGGCCGCCGCCGGTCGGCGAGCGCCGACGGCCCGCCAGCCCCAGACCCTACCGTCCGTGATGGAGAGCGGCTCAGGACGGTGAGGGTGTCACGTCGCCCAGCGGATCCCCGCTGACCGTCGGGAACGGATCCTCCCCGGTCAGTGACGGATCGGTGCTGGGCTGCGGCCTGGTCCGCTCGTCGTCGATCGCGTTGCGCACCTTCACCGACACCAACGAACCGGCGCACTCCCCCGCAGCGGCCGACGGGTCGGGTGACGGCACGATCGCCGGCTCCCCGTCGACCGGCGGCGGCACGCAGGCCGGCGCGCGCACCCACAGGTCGAGGGTCAGCTCGTCCTGACGCCAGCACGTGTAGCTGCCCTTCGTCTCCTGCTCGGGGCAGCGGCTCACCTTCCACGGTCGCCAACCGTCGTGGCGCAGCGCCTCCTCGTAGACCTTCGCCGTCTCCTCCGGCGACTTCTCCGAGGTGACGGTGCGCTCGCGAAGCCGGCAGTCGAGCAGGCACCAGCGGCTGCCGCTGACGTCGTCGACTGTCTTCGTCGCGGCCCACGCGGGCACGTCGAGCTGGTCCAGATTGTCGAAGACCGGGTCCCGGCTGAGCGTGCGGAGGCCGAAGAAGAGCGGCACCGCGCCGAGCAGCACGACGCTGACCAGCGCCAGGACGGCGACCCGCAGCCGACGTCGTTCACGCGACTGCCGGTGCTGCTCGGACCGGGCGCCGGGGGCCGCATCGTCGTCGTCGGAGCTGTCATGGCCGGCCGCGCGCAACGCCGGCCCATCGGTCGGCTCGGAGGGCGGCCGGTCCACCGGACCCGCCGTGGCCGGGGGCACGACGGCAGCGCGGGCGACCGGTTCGCCGGGACGGCCGGATGGCGGCACGGGGGCGACACCGCTGGGCTCGGGGCGACCGCCCTCGCGCGGCGGCGGCAGGGCCCGACCCGCGGCGCGGTCCGCCGGTCGCGGGGCAGCGGCACGCGCGGCCACGGGCGACCCCGGGCCGGCCTGCTCGGCACCCGCCCGGACGTCACCGCCGGGCGGCTGGCCGACCCCTGGCGGGCGGACGGCGGCGCGCGCCGGAGCATCCGGCCGGGGTGGACCGTCCGGGCCGACGCCCGGCGGGACAGCGGCGCGCGCCGGACCGTCCGGGCGGGGCCGGGCCGCACCAGGTCGGGGTGGACCGTCCGGGCCGACATCCGGTCGTACCGCCGCGCGGGCCGCACGCTCCTGATCGACGCCGGGTGGGACAACGGCGCGGGCCGCGGCGTCCGGACCGCCCGGCGGCACAGCGGCACGCGCCGCACCCTCCGGACGGGACCGGGACGGACCATCCGGACCAGCACCCGGCGGCACCGCCGCACGCGCCACACCATCCTGACGGGACCGGGACGGACCATCCGGACCAGCACCCGGCGGCACCGCCGCACGCGCCACACCATCCTGACGGGACCGGG
>NZ_JBNCKT010000012.1:0-4311 GCF_049841675.1 Micromonospora sp. DT4 | reverse complement strand
GACGGACCATCCGGACCGGCACCCGGCGGCACCGCCGCGCGGGCCGGACCGTCGGTGTTGGCGGCGCCGGGTCGGGGTGAACCGTCAGGCCCACTGCGGCCGGCATCGGAGACCGGCGCGTCGCCGGGCGCGAGCCGGGCCCGACCGCCGGGTGGGGCGGAACGGGCGCCCCGCACGGACGGCCCCGGCGCGGGTCGGCCGCCACCGGGCGGCCCGGCGTACGGGTCGTCACCGCGCTCACCCGCCGGTCCGGGCCGGCCCTCGGAAGCGGGCTCGGCCGACGGGCGGCGGCGTCGGTTGATCGGGTCCGGAGCGGCCCCCGGGGCATCCCGGCGGCGGACGGCGCGCTCACCCGTGACCGACGGCTGCGACACGGAACCGGTCGGGTGCTCGCCGGTGGATTCCGGAGCGCGGGCGGCCCGGCGTCCGGTGGGCGCGTCCGCGCCCGGGTCGGCGGGCGGCCCGGCGGCCCGGCGTCCGGTGGCACGCTCCGCGGCTGGATCGGGTACGGCGAGTGGACCACCGGAGCGGTCGTTCAGGTCACCGGCGGGCGGCGGGGCGGTACGGCGGCCGACGGGCCGCTCGGCCGGAGTGCCGTTCCCTCGGCGGTTGACGACTGGCAGGCCGGGGTCGGTGTGCGGCAGCCGGCCGGCCTGGCGCAGCCAGTCGGCCGGTCGCTCCGGACGGTCCTGCAGGTCCGGCTGCGACTCACCGCCGGTCGGCGTGCGTCGTTCCTGCTCGTCGGGGATCGCCCGACGGCGACCGGTGCCGTCGGTGGCCGTGCCGCCGGTGGCGACAGCGCCGGTGGGCGACGCGTCGGGCAGCGGTGGAGCGTTGCCCGAGCGGGGCACCGTCGGCTCGTCCGGTTCGACGGCGCGGCGGTGACCGCCCCCGGCGGGGCGGACCGGCTCCGGTGCCCCCGGGTCGACGGGCCCGGGACGATGCCGGGCCGTACGCGGGTCACGGGCGATCGCGGGGTCGGGTCGCAGATCGTCGGCGACCTGCGCGGCAACGCCGGGCGCAGGCCCGTCGAAGCGGGCAGCGCCGCCGGCGGCAGGTTCGGCCGTACGCCGGACCGGGGGCAGTCCGTCACCGCCGCGCGGCCGGCCGCCCTCGCTCGAATCGGGCGTGGGTCGACGACCCGGCGGTACGGCGTCCGGCCGGCGCAGCGGCAGAACGGCCTCCGCCCGGCCCGTCGGCGCGGGAACCTCCGGACGGGGGCCGGTCGGAGCGCCCCCGGCCGGTGACCCCAGGGGCGGGCCGGACGGGCCCACGGTCGGACGCTGTCGCGCCGGGCCAGCGGGAGCGCCGGTGGCCGGGCGGGAGCCGGTGGGGTTCGCCGGGTCGCGGCCGCCCGGGCGGGTGCCCGGCGGTGTGCGGGGCGGCGCGGCGGGGTCCGGCCCGACGCCGGGAACCGGCTGTGTGCCGCGCGGCGCCGGCTGGTCGGGGACCCCGGTCGGCCCGGCGTCACGCGGACGCTCGGCAGGCGTCCGGTCGACGGGCGGGCGGGCGTCCGGTCGACGACCGGGCGGGGGCGCCTCGCCCGGCCAGGGTCCGTCGACCGGGCGGCGCGCCCCGGCGGTCTCGGCGTCGGGGCGGCGTGGGCCGGGCGGGGCGTCCGGCGGCGCCGGCACACCGGCACGCGGGGGCACGGGCTCGACGGGGACGCCGTCCGGGCCCAACTCGCCACGTTGCTGCTTGGCCGAGCGCAGGTCGTCGATCCAGCCGAACTCCTCGCCGGCCACCGGCTCCTCCGGCTCGGCCTCGGCTCGACCTCGGCCCCAGCGGCGGCCCTTGGCGCGGGGATCACGCCGCTCGTCCGGGCCCTCGTCGGGGCGGTCCGCACCACGCGATCTCACTGTTGACCCTCTCCTGCGGCGTTCGTGCCGTCGTCCTGCGTCGTGCCGGGACCGTCCACACCTGTGGCCGCCCGGCCGTTCCGACCGACAAGCGCCGGAGCGCGCTGCGGCGTTACCGGTGATCCGGCGGTGTCGGATGACCCGGGTCCGGCGGTTGCCGCGGGTGACGCGGCGGCCGGGGCTTCCGGGCGGGCCGGTGGGGCCGGCAGCCCGCGTACGATCCGGCGCAGCAACGGCAGCCGCGTCGCCACGGACCGTTCCGCCCCGTGTGGGCCGGGCTGGTAGTAGTCGACGCCCACCAGGTCGTCCGGGACGTACTGCTGGGTGACGACGCCACGCTGGTCATCGTGCGGGTAGCGGTATCCGGTGCCGTGGCCCAGCCCGCGGGCACCGGCGTAGTGCGCGTCGCGCAGACCCCGGGGCACCGGACCACCCCGACCGGCCCGTACATCGGCGATGGCGGCGCCGATCGCGGTGGTGGCCGAGTTCGACTTCGGCGCGGTGGCCAGGTGGATCACGGCCTGGGCCAGGTTGAGCTGCACCTCGGGCAGGCCCACGTACTCCACCGCGTGCGCGGCGGCGGTGGCCACGCTCAGCGCGGTGGGGTCGGCCATGCCCACGTCCTCGCTGGCGAAGATCACCAGCCGTCGAGCGATGAACCGGGCGTCCTCACCGGCGACCAGCATCCGGGCCAGCCAGTGCACCGCGGCGTCGACGTCCGATCCGCGCATGCTCTTGATGAACGCGCTGACCACGTCGTAGTGGGCGTCGCCGTCGCGGTCGTAGCGCACCGCCGCCACATCGACCGCCTGCTCGGCGGTGGCCAGGTCGATGCGCCCGGTACCGAGGGCCGAGGCGGAGGCCGCAGCCGCCTCCAGCGCCGTCAGCGCCTTGCGGACGTCACCGGAGGCGAGCCGGACGAGGTGGTCCTCGGCGTCGGAGGCCAGGGTGAGCGTGCCGCCGAGGCCGCGCTCGTCGGCGACGGCGCGGCGCAGCAGGCCGCGTACGGCGTCGTCGTCGAGCGGTTGCAGGGTGAGTAGCACGCACCGCGAGAGCAGAGGTGAGATGACCGAGAAGTACGGATTCTCGGTGGTCGCGGCGAGCAGCGTGACCGTGCGGTCCTCGACGGCGGCGAGCAGCGAATCCTGCTGGGTCTTGCTGAACCGGTGCACCTCGTCGATGAACAGCACCGTCTGCGGACCGCCCGAACGGCGCTGGCGGCGGGCCGTCTCGATCACCGCGCGGACGTCCTTGACGCCGGCGGACAGCGCCGACATGGCGACGAAGCGGCGGTCGGTGGCACCGGCCACCAGGTGCGCGATGGTGGTCTTGCCGCTTCCCGGCGGTCCCCAGAGGATGACCGACATCGGGGCGCCGCCGGAGACCAGTTGCCGCAGCGGCGCGCCGGGGGCGAGCAGGTGGTCCTGCCCGATCAACTCGTCCAGACTCGCGGGCCGCATGCGGACAGGAAGGGGCGAATCGTCCGCTACCGGAGTGAAGCCGTCGACACCGGCGGGACCCTCGGGCGCGCCGCGCGACCCGGTGGGGGCACCGAGGGAGAAGAGAGCGTCGGACTCCATCACGAAGACAGTACCGGGCCCGACCCGCGAAGCCGGAATCGCGCTGCGGGCCGGGCCACCGCTGATCGGTCTCGGTCAGCCACGACCGGGACGGCGACCCCGGTACCAGCGGCCGCCGCCACCGCCGCCGCGAGGGCCGCTGCCGACGCCGCCCAGGTAGAGCGAGAGCAGGAAGAGGCCGATGAGCACGAGGGTGTTCCAGTTGAACAGGTTGGGCGCGCCGAAGTCAGTGTCGAGCAGGTCGAGCAGCAAGGCGAAGCCAAAGACGATGGCCGCGAGAATGGCGAGCATGTCGGTCCTCCGGTGGGGGTTCCCAGTGGGTCGGCGCGTGATGTACCCAATCGGTCGACTCGTCAATCTCCACCGTGGACCGGGTACGGGCGGCCCAGCCCGCGCCGTCACGTCCGCAGGCTGGGCCGCCCGCGAGATCGCGCTGGATCCAGGACGCAGTGGTGTCGGCTCGTCCATGAGGCCACTCAGATCCAGGATCGAGCGTGATCTTGCGGCGTACGAGGACGCCGGCCCGGCCCCGCCATCACGATCCGCGCAACTCCGGGGATGTTGCTGTCTCCGACGTGGCTGAGGCAGCAACATCCCCGAAGTTGTGACGATGCAGGCGCGCAGACGCGGAGGCGCGGGGCGCGGAGGCGCGGGGCACGCAGGCGCGGGGCACGCAGGCGCGGGGCACGCAGGCGCGGGGCACGCAGGCGCGGGGCACGCAGGCGCGGGGCACGCAGGCGCGGGGCACGCAGGCGCGGGGCACGCAGGCGCGGGGCACGCAGGCGCGGGGCACGCAGGCGCGGGGCTCGCAGGCGCGGGGCACGCAGGCGCGGGGCCCGCAGGCGCGGGGCACGCAGGCGCGGGGCACGCAG
>NZ_JBNCKT010000011.1:0-76702 GCF_049841675.1 Micromonospora sp. DT4 | reverse complement strand
CTTGCGCCACAGGGGAAAGCCGACGCGCGTCCCGCACCGTAACGCCCATACACCCCAAACGATCACAAACCATTTGGGTTACGGGTCAATAACTCCGCTGGCCTACCCACCGACGCAAGAGAGCGCTGGGTCGACTCCATCGCAGATTTCGCGCGCAAGCACACGGACAAGCAAGACGCCCTGGCGCAACTAGCGCAACAGGTCCTCACCTGCTGACCGATCAGAGCCTCCCAAACCTGTTCCTCAACCGGCGGGTCATACTGCCCTGCTCTCACGAACTGTCGCTCTTGCGAGCATGATCAAATGCGAGCCGATCGCAGCGTAACGATGATCTTCATACCATCCGGTCCCGGAAGCGGTGACCGCTGTCTCAGTGGCGAGCGCTCTGGCCGGCGAGGGCCAACTCCCCCAGCCGGAGGGGGCCCGCAGCGGGTCCGCCCGTGGCGACGACGCACACCGCACCGGCGGGCCGCACGACGCGGGCCGCGCGCCACGCCGCTCGGCGTACCGGATGACGCGGCCGTGGAACGACCAGCGCGAGGGGGGCGACACGGCGGTGCTGCCGGTCCAGGGCGACCGCCGCCGCCGTGGTGGCGATCGCGGCGACCGATCCGGCCAGGACGAGCGTCTGCCGGGGTCCGGCGTGCTCGGCCAGCCACCCGAGCAGCGGCGCGCCGACCGCGGCGGAGACCGACCCGGTGACCGCGAGCGCGGCGAGCACGCGACCCCGCATCGCGCCGTCGGTGTCGAGTTGGGCGCGGGTGCCGACCGTGGTGTCGATGACGACCGCGGCGGCGGCGATCGGGAGGATCACCGCGGCGAAGCCCCAGACGCCCGGGACGAGACCCGCGACGATCTGCAGTCCGCTGGCCAGCAGACCGGCGCCGACCAGGGTCCCGTAGCTCAGCGACCGCCGCCGTGCGGCGACGAGCGCGCCCACCACCGTCCCCACCGCGAAGACCGTCGACAGCAGGCCGTAGCCGGACGCGCCGACGGCCAGCGGTCCGTCGCTCATCGCCGCCATCGTCACCTGGTAGTTGCGGCCGAGGCTGCCCAGCACGAACGACAGGGCGAGCGCGAGCAGCAGCACCGGTTGTCCGCGCAGGTAGGAGAACCCGGCGCGCACACCGTGGCGGGTCGGGCCGTCGGTCGCCATCGCCGAGGCGGGCAGGGCCCCCGGTCGTATGGCGAGCAGCGCCACCACCACGGCCGCGAAGCTCGCCGCGTTGACGCCGAAGAGCAGCGCCGGGCCGACGGCGGCGACCCCGACGGCGCCGAGGCTCATGCCGAGGATGCGTCCGGCGGAGTTGGTGAGCGAACCGAGCGCCAGCGCGTTGCCCAGCGTCTCGCGATCCACCAGGGTCGAGGACCAGCGGCCCATGACCGGCCCCTCGACCGCCGAGACAGCGCCACTGGCCAAGGAGATCGCGAAGATCAGCGGCAGGCCGCCGGTCCCGGTCAGGGCGACCGCCGCGAGGCCCGCGGCGAACGCGGCGTGGGCCACCTGGGCGGTGATCAGCAGCGGACGGGCGGGGAGGCGATCGGCCAGCACCCCGCCCCAAACGCTCAGCAGCAGCGTGGGGGCCGCCTGGAGCAGCACGGCGACGCCCATCGAGGTCGCCGAGCCGGTCGCCTTCAGCACGTACCAGTTGACTCCGAGGACCTGCATCCAGGTCCCGATGACGGAGACGAACCCGGCGAGCGCCCAGATCCGGTAGTTGCGGTGGCGCAGCGCGGCGAAGGTGGCACCCGTGGCCACGATGAACCTCCAGCGATCGACGACATACGGCGAGCCGATCGCGGCGCGGTTCGGCAGCCGACAAGTCTTGCCGGCTCAAACCTTTTTGCCCAGATTTGTGAATGGTTTCACTTCGGGGAATGTCCGGCCGGCACGGAGTTTCGCCGCGCCGACCAGACCCCCTCAGCTCAGCGGGCGGCCAGCGGCTGCGCTGCCGGGCCGACCGGGGCCGGCAGCGCGCCGACACCGCCCAGGTAGCCGTGGATCGCGGCGGCCACCGCGCGTCCCTCGGCGATGGCCCAGACGATCAGCGAGGCGCCCCGGTGCATGTCCCCGGCGACGAACACGCCGTCGGCGTCGGTCTGCCAGTCCGCCCGGGCGTCGATGGCGCCCCGGGGGTTGCGGGCCACCCCGAACTGCTCCAGCAGCGGCTGCTGCTCGGTGCCCTCGAAGCCGATCGCGAGCAGCACCAGGTCCGCGGACAGCTCCCGCTCGGAACCCGGCACCACGGTGACGACCCGTCGGCCGTCGACCTTCTCCACCGTCACCTCGGCAATCCGTACCGCCCGCACCTGACCGGTGCCGTCGTCCACGAACTCCTGCACCGCCACGGCGAAGACCCGCTCGCCACCCTCCTCGTGCGCCGGATAGCTGCGCAGGACCCACGGCCACGTCGGCCACGGGTCCCGCGCCTCGTCGCGCTCCTGCGGCGGCTGCGGGTACAGGTCGAGCTGGTGCACGCCCGCGGCGCCCTGCCGGTGCGCGACACCGAGGCAGTCCGCCGCCGTGTCACCGCCACCGATGATCACCACGTGCTTGCCGGCCGCGTCGATCGGGGTGCCGTCGGGCAGCACCGCCCGCGCCAACCGGCGCTCGCCGGTGGGCACGACGCCGGCCTCGTCGATGGTCGCGGTGGCGACCGCCCGATTCGCCGCGACCAGGTGCGCCATCGCCTGGTGTACGCCCCGAAGCGCCCGCCCCGGCGTCTCGGGAGTGTCCCGGCCCTGCAACGCGCCGCAGGCCAGCAGCACCGCGTCGTGCTCGGCGCGCAACTGTTCGGCGGTGACGTCGACGCCGACGTTCACGCCGGTGCGGAAGCGCACCCCCTCCGCGGTGAGCTGCGCCAACCGGGCGTCGATGTGCCGCTTCTCCAACTTGAAGTCGGGGATGCCGTACCGGAGCAGGCCGCCGATCGCGTCGTCGCGCTCGTACACGGTCACGGCGTGACCGGCGCGGGCGAGCTGCTGGGCTGCGGCGAGACCGGCGGGCCCGGAGCCGACCACCGCCACCGAGCGGCCCGACGGCGTCGGGATCGGGCGAGGGCTGAACCCACGCGCCGCCGCGGCGTCGGCGATCTCCACCTCGACCTGCTTGATCGTCACCGGCTGGCCACCGGCGATGCCGAGGACGCACGCCGCCTCGCAGGGCGCCGGGCAGAGTCGCCCGGTGAACTCCGGGAAGTTGTTGGTGGCGTGCAGGGATTCCACGGCGGCGTCCCAGTTGCCGGTCCGCACCAGGTCGTTCCAGTCCGGGATGCGGTTGCCCAGCGGGCAGCCGTCATGGCAGAACGGGATGCCGCAGTCCATACAACGGGTGGCCTGCTCACGGATCAGCTCCTCGCCGGCCGGCGGGTAGACCTCGCGCCAGTCGCTGATCCGCACCGGCACCGGGCGGCGGGCCGGCAACCGCCGGTCGTAGCGCAGGAAACCATTCGGGTCAGGCACGAGCCACCTCCTGGGCCGCCACCCGCGGGGCGGCCGGCACCGGCGCGGCCGGCACGCTGAGCGCGCTCATCACCGCGTCGTCGACGTCGTGGCCGGCGGCTTCGGCGGCCTTCATGATCTCCAACACCCGGCGGTAGTCGCGGGGCACCACGGCGGTGAACTCGGCCACTGCCTCCGGCCAGCGCTTGAGCAGCTCCTCGGCGACCGCCGAACCGGTCTCGGCGACGTGCCGCTGGACGAGCTCGTGCAGCAGCGTCTGCTCCTGCTCACGCAGCGGCGCCAGGTCGACCAGCTCGGCGTTGACCCTGGACCGGTCCAACCGGTGCACGAACGCGGTTCCGCCCGACATACCGGCGGCGAAGTTACGGCCGGTCGCGCCGAGCACCACCACGGTGCCGCCGGTCATGTACTCACAGCCGTGGTCGCCGACGCCCTCGACGACGGCGACCGCTCCGGAGTTGCGCACCGCGAAGCGCTCCCCCACCCGGCCCCGCAGGAATACCTCGCCCGCGGTGGCGCCGTACAGGATGGTGTTGCCGGCGATGATCTGGTCCTCCGCGCGCTGCCCCGGCTCGGCGTCGGGGTCCAGGAACGGCGCGGCGGCGTCCGGACGGACGATGATGCGCCCACCGGAGAGGCCCTTGCCCACGTAGTCGTTGGCGTCGCCGTGCAGGCGCAGGGTGACGCCCCGCGGCAGGAACGCGCCGAACGACTGGCCGCCGGTGCCGTGCAGTACGAACTCGATGGTGTCCTCGGGGAGGCCCTTGCCGCCGAAGCGGCGGGTCACCTCGCCGCCGAGCATCGCGCCGACGCTGCGGTGCTCGTTACGCACCGCTACCTCGACCCGGACCGGCGTCACCTGCGCGAAGTCCCGCGCCTCGGCGTTGGCCGCCTCCGCCCGGGACCCCACGTCGGACAGCGCCGGCCGGGCCAGCGCGATCAGCTCGTTGTCCAGGGCGTGCTCCAGACCGTGGTCCTGGGCGCGCACCCCGCGTCGGGCGGTGCCGGCGGGCAGCTCCGGCAGGTGCAGGACGGGAGCCAGGTCGAGCCCGTGGGCCTTCCAGTGCGACACCGCCGGGGCCACGTCGAGCAGCTCGCTCTGCCCGATGGCCTCCTCGATGGACCGCAGGCCCAGCTCGGCCAGGTATCCCCGGACCTCCTCGGCGAGGAACAGGAAGAAGTTCTCGACGAACTCCGGGGTGCCCGTGTACCGCTCCCGCAGCACCGGGTTCTGGGTGGCGATGCCGACCGGACAGGTGTCCAGGTGGCAGACCCGCATCATCACGCAGCCCGAGACGATCAGCGGCGCGGTCGCGAAACCGAACTCCTCCGCGCCGAGCAGCGCCGCGACCAGGACGTCCCGACCGGTCTTGAGCTGGCCGTCGACCTGCACGGTGACCCGGTCGCGCAGTTTGTTGAGCAGCAGCGTCTGCTGCGCCTCGGCCAGCCCCAGCTCCCAGGGGGTGCCGGCGTGCTTGAGCGAGTTCATCGGGGACGCGCCCGTGCCGCCGTCATGACCGGAGATCAGGATGACGTCGGCCTTGAGCTTGGCCACGCCCGCGGCGACGGTGCCGACGCCCACCTCGCTGACCAGCTTGACGTGCACCCGGGCCGCCGGGTTGACGCACTTCAGGTCGTGCACGAGCTGGGCGAGGTCTTCGATGGAGTAAATGTCGTGGTGCGGCGGCGGCGAGATCAGGCCGACGCCGGGGGTGGCGTGCCGGGTACGGGCGATCCACGGCCAGACCTTGTTACCGGGGAGCTGGCCGCCCTCGCCGGGCTTGGCGCCCTGGGCCATCTTGATCTGGAGGTCGTCCGCGTTGACCAGGTATTCGCTGGTCACACCGAACCGGCCGCTGGCGATCTGCTTGACCGAGGAGCGGCGCAGCGGGTCGTGCAGCCGCTCGACGTCCTCGCCACCCTCGCCGGTGTTGGACTTGCCGCCGAGGCGGTTCATCGCGATGGCGAGCGTCTCGTGCGCCTCGGCGGAGATCGAGCCGTACGACATGGCGCCGGTGGCGAAGCGCTTGACGATCTCGGTGGCCGGTTCGACCTCCTCGATCGGCACCGGGGGACGGACCCCGGTACGCAGGGTGAACAGGCCCCGCAGCGAACCGGCCTGCGCGGCGAGCGCGTCCACCTTGGACGTGTACTGGCGGAAGACGTCGTACTGCCGGCTGCGGGTGGCGTGTTGCAACAGGAATACCGTCTCCGGGTTGAACAGGTGCAGCTCACCCTCGCGACGCCACTGGTACTCGCCACCGACCTCCAGCCGGTCGGAGTCGGCGGTGCCCGCCGGCGGCCAGGCCAACGCGTGCCGGGCGGCCACCTCGGTGTGCACACCGGCCAGCCCGACGCCGCCGATCCGGCTCGGAGTGCCCCGGAAGTACCTGTCGATCAGGCGGCTGTCCAGGCCGACCGCCTCGAAGACCTGTGCGCCGCAGTACGACGAGACCGTCGAGATGCCCATCTTGGACATGATCTTCAGGACGCCCTTGCCGAGCGCCTTGGCGTAGTTGCGCACCGCCGCGGCCGGCTCCACACCGGCCAGCGCGCCAGCGGCCTTCATTCGCTCCGGAGCGCCGCCTAGCGGCGCCGAGGCCGAATTATGGCCGTAAGCAATCATGTCCTCCACGGACTCGAACGCCAGGTACGGGTTGACCGCCGCCGCGCCGTACCCGATGAGGACCGCCGCGTGGTGCACCTCCCGGCAGTCGCCGGACTCCACGATCAGCGCCGCCTGCGTACGCGTCTGCTCGCGGACCAGGTGCTGGTGCACGGCGGCGGTGAGCAGCAGCGACGGGATCGGCGCGAGGTCGGCGTTGGAGTCCCGGTCGGAGAGCACCAGGATGCGGACGCCGTCCTCGATGGCCTCGGAGACGTGCCGGCAGATCTCGATCAGCCGCGCCTTGATGCCCGCCGCGCCCTCACGGATGCGGTAGAGGCCGGAGACCCGGACGGCCTTGAAGCCGGGCAGGTCACCGTCCTCGTCGATGGAGAGGATCTTGGCCAGCTCGTCGTTGTCGATGATCGGATGCGGCAGCACGATCTGCCGGCAGCTCGCCGCGCTGGGGTCGAGCAGGTTGCCCTCCGGCCCGATCGTCGACGCCAGGCTGGTCACCAGCTCCTCGCGGATGGCGTCCAGCGGCGGGTTGGTGACCTGCGCGAAGAGCTGGTGGAAGTAGTCGTAGAGCAGCCGCGGTCGGGTCGACAGCGGCGAGATCGGGGTGTCCGTGCCCATCGAGCCCAGCGGCTCCGCGCCGGTACGCGCCATCGGCCCGAGCAGGACCTTCAGCTCCTCCTGCGTGTAGCCGAAGGTCTGCTGGCGACGACGCACCGAGTCGTGGGTGTAGACGGTGTGCTCGCGGGCCGGCAGGTCGTCCAGCTCGATCAGCCCGGCGTGCAGCCACTCGGCGTACGGCTGCGCGGCAGCCAGCTCGGACTTGATCTCGTCGTCGTGCACGATGCGGCCGGCGACGGTGTCGACCAGGAACATCTTGCCCGGCTGTAGCCGGCCCTTGGCGACCACGTGGGCCGGGTCGAGGTCGAGCACGCCCGCCTCGGAGCCCAGCACGACGAGACCGTCGTCGGTCTGCCACCAGCGCCCCGGGCGCAGACCGTTGCGGTCCAGCACCGCGCCGACGATCTCGCCGTCGGTGAAGGCGACCGACGCCGGCCCGTCCCAAGGCTCCATGAGGCTCGCGTGGAAGCGGTAGAACGCCCGCTTGTCCGGCTGCATGCCGGGGTCGTTCTCCCACGCCTCGGGGATCATCATGAGCACCGCGTGCGGCAGGCTCCGGCCCGCCAGGTGCAGCAGCTCCAGCACCTCGTCGAAGTTCGCGGAGTCGGAGGCGGCGGGGGTGCAGACCGGGAAGACACGCCGGATGTTGCCCGGCACGTTCGGCGAGCGCAGCAGCGCCTCGCGGGCCTGCATCCAGTTCCGGTTGCCGCGGATCGTGTTGATCTCGCCGTTGTGGGCGATGAACCGGTACGGGTGCGCCAGCGGCCAGGACGGGAACGTGTTCGTGGAGAAGCGGGAGTGCACCAACGCGATCGCGCTGTCGACCCGCTCGTCGCGCAGGTCCGGGTAGAACGCCGGCAGCTGGTCGGGCGTGAGCATGCCCTTGTAGACCATCGTGCGGCTGGACAGCGACGGGAAGTACGCCGGCACGCCGCGCTCGGCGGTCTCCCGCTCGGCCTGCTTACGCAGGCAGAACGCCACCCGGTCCAGATCGATGCCGCGCAGCGCGGAACCGGCCGGTCCGGCGGGCGAGTCGGTGAGGCGGTGCGCGGCCACGAAGACCTGCCGGACCCGCGGCATGGCCGCCAGAGCGGTCTCGCCGAGCCCTTCCGGCTCGATCGGCACGTCCCGCCAGCCGAGCAGGTGGGCGCCCTCGACCAGCGCGTACTTCTCGACCACCCGACGGGCGCGGGCCTCGGCGGCGTCGTCGTCGGGGAGGAAGACCAGACCGGTGGCGTACTCGCCGGCCGGCGGCAGCGGGACGTCGGCGACCGCGCGCAGGAACGCGTCCGGTACCTGGATCATGATGCCGGCGCCGTCGCCGGTGTTGGGCTCCGCGCCCCGGGCGCCACGGTGGTCCAGGCGGCAGAGCGCACCGAGCCCGTTGGCGACGACGGCATGGGACCGTCGGCCGTACAGGTCCGCCACGAAGGCCACCCCGCAGGCGTCGTGTTCCTGCGCCGGGTCGTAGAGGCCCTGGGCCTCAGGGCGGGGGCCGGGCGTCGGGGACGCTTGCGGGCTGTGCGGGTGCGGCTGTGTCGAATCCGCGTACGGCTGAGCCACCGGGCCTCCTGTCGTCACTCAGGTTGGATCATGGTGGGGACGACGTCGGCCCGTGGGTCTATTGAGTCTACGTTAGGGCTGGGGGCGCAAGGCCACTCAAGATTGATCACACCGTCCAGAGTCTGGGACGTGTAGTCTCGCGCGGTGGATTCGGTGCGCAAGGACGTATTCGACCGGTTGGAACGTTTCTACGACGCGGTGCCCCGGGACGTCGCCGGTGTCGAGGAGCATGGCTCGCTGGTGCTATTCACCCGGGCGGGCGCGGGCTGGCCGTTCTACGCCCGCCCCCGGATCGACGCCACCGAGACGCCGTCGCTGGCCGACGTGACCTCGGTCCGGGAACGCCAGCGGGAGCTGGGCCTGCCGGAGGCCTTCGAGTGGGTGCACGAGACGACCCCGGAGCTGCTGGCGGTGGCCCGTTCGGCCGGCCTGTCCGTGCTGGAGGCCCCGCTGATGGTCCTCGACCCGGCCGCGCTGCCCGACCCGGCGACGCTCTCCGACGTACCCGTGCGGGTGCTGGCGGTGGACTCGCCCGACTTCGCCGCGGACGTGGCCGCCCGGCGGGCCGTGGCGGCCGTGGCCTTCGGCGTCCCCGGCACCGCGCCCGGCGCGGCCGGACCGGCCGAGCGGGACGCGGCGGTCACCGAGCTGGAACTCGCCGCGCTGGACGAGGAGCGGGCCCGCATCGCCGACGGCCGGCGGATCTCCGCGCTGGCCGGCACGCCGACGGAGGGCGCGCTGGCCAGCGGCATGGCGATGCGCGTGGACGACGTCGCGGAGATCGCCGGGGTGGCCACCCTGCCGGCCGCCCGTCGGCGCGGGATGGGCGCCGCGCTGACCGCCACCCTCGCCCGGGAACTGCTCGCCGCCGGCACCGGGCTCGTCTTCCTCTCGGCGGGCGGCGAGGAGATCGCCCGGGTCTACCTGCGGGTCGGCTTCCGCCGCATCGGCACCGCCTGCATCGCCGAACCCGCCGCCCTGATCCCCTGAACCGCACGGCTTCCCCGCACCGCACGGCTTCCCCGCGGCGCGCGACCGGTCAGGCCGGCGGACGCCACTGGGCGGCGGACGCGGCGGCGCTGGAGAGCAGCCGCGAGTTGATCGTGCCAAGCGCGGCGTCGCGGGCCCGCAGCGCCAACCGGCCGCGGGTCTGGAGCACCGCGGACATGCGGCGGGTCTGCCGGACCACGGTCGCCGCCCGGGGACGACGCACCCGGTCGTACGTCTGCACGGCGTCGGGCAGCCGGGCCTCGCGCAGCAGTGCGGCGAGGGTGGCGGCGTCCTCGAAGGCGAGGCACGCACCCTGCCCGAGGTGCGGCGGCATAGCGTGCGCCGCGTCCCCGAGCAGCACCACCCCGCCCGGCCCGACTCCGAAGCCGTACGCGCGCGGCAGCGGACGGAGCTCGCGGACCTCCTGCTGCACGAGGTCGCTCGGGTCGGTGGCGTCGAGTAGCGCGGCGATCGGGGCGGGCCAGCCGGCGTACCAGCGGCGCAGGAGAGCGAGCTGGGTCTCCGGCGGCTCCGGGCGGGGAGCGCCGGCGGCGGTGGCCACCCAGTAGATGCCACCGCGCGTGGAGCCACCCGAGGAGCCCCGCTCGCCCAACGAGGCGGCCACGAAGCGGTAGCCCGCGCCCAGCACCTCACCGGCGATCGGCTGATCGGCGGGCAGCCGGGGTGCCCGGTACCAGGGGATGACGGCCCGCCAGGCCGCGCAGCCGGAGCTGACCACGCCCGCTTCCGGAGCCAGTTGGCGACGGATGACGCTGTCCGTGCCGTCCGCGGCGACCACCAGGTCGGCCTCGATGGTATGCCGCCCGTCGTTCACCCCCGGCCGTTCGCCCGGCTCGACGCGGACGTGGCGCACGGTCACCCCGGTGCGCAACTCGACCCGGTCACCGAGGCCGGCGATCAGGGCGTCGTGCAGGTCCTCCCTGTGCACCACCACCGGCATCCGGTCGGCCGGCGTCGGCCGGGGCTGCACGAGCCAGTGCCCGTCCGGGCGGCGTACCCCGCCGTCGGGCAGCGGCGTGGCGATGGCGGCCAGACCGGCGCCGAGGCCGAGGGCCTGCAACGCGCGGACACCGTTGGGCCAGAGCACGACGGCGGTCGGCTCGGGACGGACCCGCTCGGCGCGGTCCAGCAGGGTGACCTGCCACCCGGACCGGGCCAGCGCGCCGGCGACCGCGAGGCCTCCGACCCCGGCGCCGACCACCACCGCGCTTCGCATCGGTGCCGCCTCCGCTCAGCTGTCCCGGTCGGCCGAACGCGCGCCGGTGGCGTCGGCCCGGGCCTCGTCGCGCGCCTCGGGCGTCACGTCCGTCGACCCGTCGGCGCGGTCGCCGTCAGCCGCCTCGCCGTCGGCCGCCTCATCGTCGGCCGCCTCGCCGTCGGCCGCGTCATCGTCGGCCGCCTCGCCGTCGGCCGCCTCGTGGTGGGCCGCAACGTCGTCGAGCGGCTCGGCACCGTCGCGGCGCGCCTCGTCGGCCGTTTCCGGCGGTGCCACGCCGGTGTCCCGCCAGGTCTCGTACTGCTCCTCGCTGACCACCCGGTAACCGTCCGGGGCGGCGGCACGCGCGCTCGTCTCGTGCGCCGAGAGGTCGACCTGGGACAGGTCGGACGTCGTGGGCGGCGTGGGGGTGGCCGCCACGCCGATCGGGATCAGGTACTCCTGGGGGCCGCGGACCCGCACGAAGTAGGCCAACGCGCCGACGAAGACCAGAGCCGCGGTCCAGACGTTGAGCCGTACGCCGAGGATGTGGTTCGCCTCGTCGGTGCGCATCAGCTCGATCCAGAACCGGCCGGCGGTGTAGCCCATCACGTACAGCGCGAACGCCCGGCCCCGCCCGAGCCGCAACCGGCGGTCCAGGACCAGGACCAGCGCGACCACGCCGAGGTTCCACAGCGCCTCGTAGAGGAACGTCGGGTGGTAGAGACCGGGTTCGAGGATCGGCTGACCGGCGGCGTCCCGCAGCGTGTGCCCCGGGTTGTCCCGGTCCATCCGGTGGACCTCCAGGCCCCAGGGCAGCGTCGTCCGGCCACCGAACAGCTCGTTGTTGAACCAGTTGCCGAGCCGGCCGACCGCCTGGGCCAGCGGCAGCCCGGGGGCCAGCGCGTCGGCCACCACGCCGAACGGGATGCCGAGCTGCCGGGCCGCGATCCACGCGCCGACCGCGCCACCGGCGACCGCGCCCCAGATGCCGAGACCGCCCTCCCAGATGGCGAACGCCTTGAGTGGCTCGCCACCGGCGCCAAAGTACTTCTCCGGCGAGGTGATCACGTGGTAGATCCGGGCGCCGATGATGCCCGTGGGCACCGCCCACACGGCGATGTCGAGTACCGCACCGGGAGCGACGCCCCGCTGGCGCAGCCGGCGCTCGGTTACCCAGCAGGCCAGCACGATGCCGGCGATGATGCACAGCGCGTAGGCCCGGATCGGGACCGGCCCGAGCTGCCAGACCGCGGTGCTGGGACTGGGCAGGGCCGCCTGGGGGGACAGCGAGGCGATGGTCACGGGTGCACACGCTACCGCTGCGCACCCCTGCGGCGGCACCCCGGGCCGCCGCACCGCGATCGGAATGACTTCTGGTTTGCGCCGTCGTAGGCTCTTTATCCATGAGCGCGCTCACCTGGGCGGTCGCCGCGGTCGTCGTCGACGCCGCCGGCCGGGTGCTGCTCTGCCGGCAGGGCCGGGGCGAGCGCCGGTACGCGTTACCCGGAGGCCGGCTACGCCCGGCGGAGAGCCCGGTGCGCGCGGCGCTGCGCGACATCCGCGCCGAGACCGGCTGGGAGATCGACCTGATCGACCTGGTCGGCATCTACCACCTCACCGGTACGACGACGCACACGCCGGCCGGCCGCGCCGGGCCGCTGCCGGACATCCTGGTGCACGTGTTCCGCGCCGGTGTCGCCGAGGGCCGGCCGAGCGCCGACCCCCCGCCGGACTGCCGCCTCTCCTGGCACGCCCCCGCAGCGCTGCCCGAGGCCGTCACCCCGCTCACCCGGGCGGCCGTCACCGATGCGCTCGCCGGACGCTCCGGTGTCCTGCGCCGCGTCTCCTGGGCGCTCGACACCGTCACCCTCATGCCGCCGGAGCAGCGCGGCGAGACGGCCACGGACCCGTCCCTTCTGCCCTGACTCCGCACTGCCTGTCGTCCTACCGCCCGGCCCGATGCCGCATTCGGCCCCGCCCGGGCCAGCAGCGGCCGTCAGGCGGGTCGTTGGAGTGCCTGCCCCCGGGGGGCACACCCGCCAGAGAGCTGCGCGACGGACGCGGGCGCGGTCACGGAGATGGCAACCCGGCGGTGCGGGACCAGCGGCACAAGTTCAGCGGGCGGGGTTGCGGACGCCCTCGGCCAGCTCGGCGCTGAGGGTGCGCAGCGCGGCCAGCCCCTCGGCCTCGGAGGACGCGTCGAGGACGCACCGGACCAGCGCGCTGCCGACGATCACTCCGTCGGCGTACCCGGCGACGGTGCTGGCCTGCGCGCCGGTGCCCACACCCAGGCCGACGCCGACGGGCAGGTCGGTGACCCCACGGACCCGGGACACGAGCGTGGGAGCGGCGTCGGAGGTCCGCGCACGCGCGCCGGTCACCCCCATGACGGCCGTGGCGTAGACGAAGCCCCGGCAGTGCTCGACGGTCATCGCGAGCCGGGCGTCGGTGGACGACGGCGACACCAGGAAGGTGCGGTCCAGCCCGTGCGCCTCCGAGGCGGCCAGCCACTCGGCCGCCTCGTCGGGAATGAGGTCCGGCGTGATCAGGCCGGTGCCGCCGGCGGCGGCCAGGTCGCGCGCGAACACGTCGACGCCGTACCGCTCGACGGGGTTCCAGTAGGTCATCGTGACGACCGGCGCGCCGGTCGCCGCGACCGCCTCGATGATGCGCAGCGCGTCCGCCGTACGGACGCCGCCGGCCAGCGCGATGTCGCTGGCCTTCTGGATGACCGGGCCGTCCATCACCGGATCGGAGTACGGGATCTCCACCTCGATGACGTCGACGCCGGCCTCGACCATCGCCGTCATGGCCGCGATGCTGCCCTCGACGGTCGGGAACCCGGCCGGCATGCAGCCCACCAGCACAGCCCGCCCGTCGGCCCGTGCCTTGTCGAACGCCACCCCGATGCGGCTCATCTCAGCGCTCCTTGTCGAGGATGCCGAAGTAGTCCCCGGCGGTGTGCACGTCCTTGTCGCCCCGACCGGAGAGGTTGACCACGATGGTGGGCTCCCGGCCCAGCTCGGCGGCGAGTTTCGGGGCCAGCGTCACGGTGCCGGCGAGCGCGTGGGAACTCTCGATCGCCGGGATGATGCCCTCGGTACGGCAGAGCAGCTCGAAGGCGGCCATCGCCTCGTCGTCGATGACCGGCAGGTAGCTGGCCCGGCCACTGTCGTGCAACCACGCGTGCTCGGGCCCGACGCCCGGGTAGTCCAGACCGGCGGAGATCGAGTGCGACTCCAGCGTCTGCCCGTCGGCGTCCTGCAACACGTACGTGCGGGTGCCGTGCAGCACGCCCGCGGACCCGCCGGTGATGCTGGCCGCGTGCCGGCCGGTGGCGACCCCGTCCCCGCCGGCCTCGAAGCCGTACAGCCGCACGTCCTCGTCGCCGACGAAGGCGTGGAAGATCCCCAGCGCGTTGGAGCCGCCGCCGACGCAGGCGGCAACCGCGTCCGGCAGCGCGCCGGTCAGGTCGAGGCACTGCTGCCGGGCCTCGTCACCGATACCCCGGACGAAGTCCCGCACCATCGCCGGGAACGGGTGCGGTCCGGCGGCGGTGCCGATCAGGTAGTGGGTCGCGTCGACGTTCGCCACCCAGTCGCGCATCGCCTCGTTCATCGCGTCCTTGAGGGTGCGCGAGCCGGTGGTGACCGGGACGACCGTGGCGCCGAGCATCCGCATCCGGGCCACGTTGAGCGCCTGCCGCTCGGTGTCGACCTCGCCCATGTAGACCACGCACTCGAGGTCGAACAGGGCGGCGGCGGTCGCGGTGGCGACGCCGTGCTGGCCCGCCCCGGTCTCGGCGATCACCCGGGTCTTGCCCATCCGCTTGGTGAGCAGCGCCTGGCCGAGCACGTTGCGGACCTTGTGCGCGCCCGTGTGGTTGAGGTCCTCGCGCTTGAGCAGCACCCGGGCGCCGATCTTCGCGGAGAACCGTCGGGCCTCGTAGAGCAGTGACGGCGTGCCGGCGTAGTCGCGCAGCAGCGCGCCGAACTCGGCCCGGAAAGACTCGTCCGCCATCGCCGTACGCCACGCCCCGTCGAGCTCGTCGAGCGCGGCGACCAGTGCCTCAGGCACGAACCGACCGCCGAAGCGGCCGAAGTGGCCGGCGGAGTCGGGCTGCGGACCGGCCACCGGGGCCAGCGCATCGGCGCTCATCGGAAATCCTCTCGGTGGGGCGTCACACCGGCGCGTCAGCGCACCGGCCGGGGCGTCGCCGGGTGGTTGCCGGCGTTGACCAACTCGGCCACCGCCTCGCGCGGGCTCTTCTGGGTGACCAGACCCTCGCCGACCAGGACCGCGTCCGCGCCGGCGGAGGCGTACCGGATCAGGTCGTGCGGGCCACGCACGCCGGATTCGGCGATCTTGACGACGCTGCTCGGCAGGCCGGGCGCGATCCGCTCGAACACCGACCGATCCACCTGAAGGGTACGCAGGTCACGGGCGTTGACCCCAATCACCTGCGCGCCGGCCTCCAGGGCCCGGTCGGCCTCCTCCTCGTCGTGGACCTCGACGAGCGCGGTCATGCCCAGCGACTCGATCCGCTCCAGGAGGCCCATCAGCACGTTCTGCTCGAGGGCGGCCACGATCAGCAGGACCAGGTCGGCGCCGTGCGCACGCGCCTCGTGCACCTGGTAGCTGGAGACCACGAAGTCCTTGCGCAGCACCGGCACGGTGACCGCGGCCCGGACGGCGGCCAGGTCGTCCAGCGAACCGCCGAACCAGCGCCCCTCGGTCAGGACGCTGATGGCCCGCGCGCCGCCCGCCGCGTAGTCGACGGCGAGGTCGGCCGGATCGGCGATCTCGGCCAGCCGGCCCTTCGACGGCGAGGAGCGCTTGACCTCAGCGATGACCGCCACGCCGGGCTTACGCAACGCCGCGTACGCGTCCAGCGGCGGCGGCGCCGCCGCGGCCAGTTCACGGATCCGTTCCAATGGAACCTGCTCCTGGCGACGGGCGACGTCCTCGCGCACGCCAGCCAGGATCTCGTCGAGCACGCTTACGGACGCCGCCTGACCGGCCTCGTCCCCCTCCGCGTGCGCATGCTCAGCAGTCACCAACGGACTCCCCTCTCCGGGTGTCATGGGCCGATGCTAGGGGCAGCCGACCGAGGCCGGGAGCCGGGGGTATGGCGCTGCTCACGAAGAGGGCTGCGGCATAATGGCCGACTTGCCGTGAACGGGATGTCACGCAGCGCCACCTCCGGTATCGACCGCCGTCACACGACGAGAGCCCGGCGGCTCCGGTCGAACCGGGCCGACCCATCGATCATGCCACCCGTTCCGGATCGCCGCGCGTCGACAGCGACAATGGTCGATGCTGTGAGCAAACTCAAGGTCGAACGGCCGGTCCCAGGTCGCGGGCGTGGCGGGACAGTTGACCGGGCGGTCACCCCAGCGAAACGTCGGCCGATGAACATAGTCCTCGGGCAGACTCGATGACGCGCCTGCCCGACCGTCGCCGAACTCCTCATGCGGAGTGAGCCATGCACATTGCCGAATCGAACCCCAGCATCGGACTGACCACCATCTCGCGAACCGTGGCGTCGCTCGCCGTCGGGGTGGTGCACACCCTGGAGCGGGCCGTCGTCGGCGAGGGCCGGATGCGGACGGCACGCGGCAACGCCTGGGAGGCGGTCTGCGCCGACCGGGCCCGCGCCGACCGACGCGCCGAACTGGACCGCCTGGTGGCCGAGCTGACCGCCGCCCGCGCCGCAGCCCGCCCCCAGCGGGACCGTCAGCCGGTCGCCCGGGAGCGGGAGCGTCAGCCGGTCGGCTGATCAGCCGGCTGTAGGGTCCTCGCCCCGGTCCAACGCGTCCCACGCCTCGGTGGTCCGCCGACCGGCCATCGGCCCCGGGGCGACGGCCGTCGTCGGCTTACTCTCCGTGACGGTCCGCGTCGGCCGCTCGTATCGGGCGCCCATCGCCGGCCACCCGCCACCCCGCAGCGCCGTCCACCCGCCGCCCACGGCGACGAGCAGACCGCCGACCAGGCAGAGCGCCGGCCACTGCCGGCTCGCGACACCGCCGAGGTCGGCGACCAACCCGTAGGCGGCGCCGGCCGCCACCGCCAGGCCCAGAGCCCCGAGCAACACGCCCAACAGCCGCCGTACCCGGCCCCGGGTCGCCAGCACCGCGCCGCCGCCGGCCAACGCGACCAGCGCCAACGCCGGCAGCCACGGCAGCAGGGCGGCGCCGCTGCGGGCCGCGCGCACCGGCGGCAGCGGCGCCGGCCGCGCGGTCACCTCGACCGACCAGCCCCGGGTCGCCGCCCACAGCGCCAGGCCCGCGCCGGCAAGACAGAGCAGCATCGCGTACGTCAGCTCGCGCCGGCCGGTCGTGGCCCGCCGGCCCGGCTCCCGCCGCTCGTGGTCCGTCACCGGGCTAACCTTTCGTTCGCGACTGCGGGGCTCCGCTGCGCTGCACTCCTCGCGCTCACCGGGCTGACCTTTCGTTCGCGACTGCGGGGCTCCGCTGCGCTGCACTCCTCGCGCTCACCGGGCCGCCCTCAGCGTTTCGGCCGCGGCGATCGCGGCCAGCACGGCGGCGGCCTTGTCGCGGGTCTCCTGCTCCTCGGCGTCCGGATCCGAGTCGGCGACCACCCCGGCACCGGCCTGCACGTAGGCGCGGCCGTCGCGGATCAGCGCGGTCCGGATGGCGATCGCCATGTCCAGGTCGCCGCCGAAGCCGAAGTAGCCGACCGTGCCGCCGTAGACGCCACGGCGAACCGGCTCCAGCTCCTCGATGATCTCCATGGCGCGCACCTTGGGCGCCCCGGAGAGCGTCCCGGCCGGGAAGGTCGCGGCGAGCGCGTCGAACGCGGAACGGTCGTCACGCAGCGTTCCGGTCACGGTGGAGACGATGTGCATCACGTGGCTGTACCGCTCGATGGTCGCGAACTCGGGCACCTGGACGCTGCCCGGCTCGCAGACCCGGCCCAGGTCGTTACGGCCCAGGTCGACGAGCATCACGTGCTCGGCCCGTTCCTTGGGGTCGGCGAGCAGCTCGGCGGCGAGGCCGGCGTCCGCCGTGGCGGTGCCGCCGCGCGGCCGGGTGCCCGCGATCGGGTGCAGCAGCGCCCGGCGCCGCCCGTCCGCGCCGGCGGTGACCTTCAGGTGCGCCTCGGGCGACGAGCCGACGATGTCGAACCCGTCGAAGCGCAGCAGGTACATGTACGGGCTGGGGTTGCTGGTGCGCAGCACCCGGTAGACGTCCAGCGGGTCGGCACGCGTCGGCCGCTCGAACCGCTGGGACAGCACGATCTGGAAGCACTCGCCGGCCCGGATCGCCTCCTTGGCCGCATCCACGGCCTTCAGGTAACCACCCTCGGGCGTACGACAGAGCACCTCGCCGGCCGGTGGACGCTCGACCGTCGAGATCATCGGCGGGATGGGCCGGGACAGCGCGGTGGTCATCGCGTCGAGCCGGCCCACCGCGTGGTGGTACGCGGCGGTGACGTGCGCGTCGCGGCCCGGGGCGTCCAGCGGCGGCAGCACCGCGTTGGCGACCAGGATCGCGGAGCCGTCGTAGTGGTCGAGCACCACCAGGTCGGTGGCGAGCATCATGCCCAGCTCCGGTACGCCGAGATCGTCCTCGGTCAGCTCGGGCAGCCGCTCGAAGCGGCGGACGAGGTCGTAGCCGAGATAGCCGACCATGCCCCCGGTCAGCGGCGGCAGACCGTCGCTCGGGTCCCCGGGCGGGCCGGCGAGCGCGGCGACGGTGTCCCGCAGCACCCGCACCGGGTCTCCGTCGGTGGGCAGGCCGGCCGGCGGCTGGCCGAGCCAGGTCGCCGCGCCGTCCCGCTCGACGAGGGTCGCGCTGCTCCGTACGCCGATGAACGAGTACCGCGACCAGGCCGTGCCCGCCGAGCCGACGCCCTGCTCGGCCGATTCGAGCAGAAATGTGCCGGGCCCGCCGGCGAGCTTGCGGTAGACCCCCACCGGGGTCTCGGCGTCGGCCAGCAGCCGTCGGGTGACCGGCACGACGCGCCAGCGGGCGGCCAGCTCGGTGAAGGTGTCCAGGTCGGGGCTCACCGCGCCGTCGGTCATGCGCCGGCCTGCCTCTCGTGCACGGCGGCGCTCCGCCGAGCCGTGGTCACCGGGCGTCCGGCGCGGTCACCGGCAGCTCGGTGAAGAAGCACGTCCGGTGCCCGGTGTGGCAGGCCGCGCCGACCTGGTCGACGCTGACCAGGAGCGCGTCGCCGTCGCAGTCCAGGGCCACCGAGCGCACGTACTGGTGGTGCCCGGAGGTGGCGCCCTTGACCCAGTACTCCCGCCGGCTGCGCGACCAGTAGGTGGCTCGGCCGGTGGTGAGGGTGCGGTGCAGCGCCTCGTCGTCCATCCAGGCGACCATCAGCACCTCGCCGGAGTCGTGCGCGCGCACCACGGCGGCGACCAGGCCGTCGGCGCTGCGGCTCAGCCGGGCCGCGATGGCCGGGTCGAGCCGGGACGGACGGACCGGCGCCGACGCCACCGGGCCGCTCGGTTCGCTGGGTACGCCGGTCACCGGCGCGTCAGGTACGGGCACAGTTTCCCATTGTCCCGCACGCGGCGTGGGCACCGGCGACGACTCCCGCCGAGGGTTCGGCCGGTGGCCCACGGGCCGCGCGAGCTGGGCCACGTAACGGTCGAGGCGGCCGTCGACCAGGGCGTCGGCCAGGTCGGCGCCGGAGGAGTCGGCGATCTCCCCCGCGTACGGGCGGATCAGCGGGAGGATGCCGGCGACCAGCCGCACGGCGGCCGCCCAGAGCTGCCCGGTGGCGCCCGGACGCAGGCCGAGGCAGAGCAGCATGTCGTCGCGGTAGCCGGCCGGGGCAACCGGCAGTTCCAGGGCCGCCGCGAACGCGGCCCGACGCGACGACACCCGCACCGACGGGTTCGCCGGGCGCAGCACCGACGGGCAGAGGCGGGCCAGGTCCGCCACGGCGAGCCGCACCCCGAGGCGGTCGGCGGCGGCCCGTGCGGCGGCGGCCTTGCCGAGCATGGCGATCAGCTCCTCCAGCCGGGGCGGCTCGGCGGGTTGGCAGAGCACCGGAAGGTCGATCCGGGGCCGCCAGTGCGGATCTGCCCAGAGCAGCCGAGCCGGTGCGCTGACCGGCAGTCCGAACGCCCAGTCGGCCGGTTCGCCGAGTCGGTGCACCCAGGAGCGGACGTCGCGTGCCGCCACCGAGACGTGGGTGACCCAGCCGGCGGTCTCGGCCAGGTAGGCGCGGCGGGCGGCGTACGGCGAGCCACCGACCAGCACGTCGAGGTCGACGTCGCTGTGCGCGGTGGCCGCCCGCCGGGCGTGACTGCCACGCAGCAGGATGCCGACGACCGGCCGTTCGGCGGCGTCTCGCAACCGCGCGGCCCAGTCCTCGAGAAATCCGCTGTGCGGTAACGGAGCGTGACCCACGGCGCCATCGTGCCGTACGTCCGATCGGCGCGCAATGCCCGTTGCCGGACCTGCTGTCCGGTCCGGAGCCTACTGCCCGTTGTCACGCTTGGCGCGACGGCGGGCGCGGTCGGGCGGGCTGGCGTTGCGCGGGCGACGCCCACCCCTCTAGCGTGAAATTCAACGGACGATGAGTTTCTCGGAGGTGCGCGATGGACGACGCGATAGGCGTCCGCGACCTGGTGGTCGATCGGGGCGGACGGCGGGTGCTGGACGGCATCAGCTGCGCCGTTCCGCGCGGCGCCGTCACCGGTCTGCTGGGGCCCAGCGGCAGCGGCAAGACCACGTTCATGCGCGCGGTGGTGGGCGTGCAGGTGGTGACCTCGGGGACGGTCACGGTGCTGGGCCAGCCGGCGGGCAGCCCGGCGCTGCGGCACCGGCTGGGCTACCTCACCCAGGCGCCGAGCGTCTACGCCGACCTGACCGTACGGGAGAACGCCCGCTACTTCGCGGCCCTGTACGGGCGGGGTCGGGCCGAGGCCGACGAGGCGGTCGCCGCCGTCGGGCTGGCCCAGGCGGCCGGTCAGCTGGTCGCCACCCTCTCCGGTGGCCAGCGCAGTCGGGCCTCGCTGGCCTGCGCCCTGGTCGGCGACCCGGAGCTGGTCATCCTCGACGAGCCGACCGTCGGTCAGGACCCGGTGCTGCGGGCCGACCTGTGGGCCCGGTTCCACGCCATGGCCGCGGCCGGCACCACCCTGCTGGTGTCCAGCCACGTGATGGACGAGGCGGCCCGCTGCGACCGGCTGCTGCTGATCCGGGAGGGTCGCCTGATCGCCGACGACAGCCCGGCCGCGATCCGCGCCGCCGCCGGCGTGGACGACCTCGACGAGGCGTTCCTGCGGCTGATCCGGGCGGGCGAAGCGGAAGCGTCGACGGGACGGGAGGCACCGTGAGCGCGAGGAGTGAGCCGGGCCTGCGAGCCCCGCAGTCGCGAACCAAGGAGGCGATGGCATGAACATGCGGATCCTGGCGGCCACCATCGGCCGCGTCCTGCGCCAGCTCCGGCACGACCGGCGGACGATCGCGCTGCTCGTGGTGGTGCCGACCGTCCTGCTCACCCTGGTCTACTACATGTACGCCGACCAGCCGACACCACCGGGCCAGCCGTCCGTGTTCGACCGGGTCGCGCTGGTGATGCTGGGAACCTTCCCCTTCGTGATCATGTTCCTCGTCACCAGCATCGCGATGCTGCGGGAACGCACGTCCGGCACCCTGGAACGGCTGCTCACCACCCCGCTGGGCAAGCTCGACCTGCTCTTCGGGTACGGCATCGCGTTCGGGTTGGCCGCCGCCGTGCAGGCCACGTTGGCAGCCGGCCTGGCGTACTGGGCCTTCGACCTACGGACCCTCGGGAGCAGCGGTCTGGTGATCGGCATCGCGGTGCTCGACGCGGTGCTCGGGGTCGCCCTCGGCCTGCTGTGCAGCGCCTTCGCCCGCACCGAGTTCCAGGCAGTACAGTTCCTCCCGGTCGTGGTGATCCCCCAGCTCCTGCTCTGTGGGCTGTTCGTGGCCCGTGACGAGATGGCCGGCTGGCTCCAGGGGCTCAGTGACGCGCTCCCCCTGACGTACGCCATCGAGGCGTTGCAGGAGGTCGGCGCCCACGCCGAGCCGACCGCGACCATGTGGCGGGATGTGGGCGTGGTGTTCGGCGCGGTGGTGCTGGCGCTGGTGCTCGCGGCGGCGACCCTGCGCCGGCGCACCGGCTGACCGGTCGGCGGCCCGCACGGCGCGGGCCGCCACCCACCGCCGGGGCGACCGACGGTGTCAGCGGACGAACGAGGGGCGGCGATGGTGCGGCGTACGGGCCGGCGACCTGGCAACCCGGACACCCGGGAGGCGATCCTCGACGCGGCGCGGGCAGCGTTCGCCGAGCGGGGCTTTGACGCCGCCCCGATCCGTGCCATCGCCGCGACCGCCGGGGTGGATCCGGCGCTGGTACACCACTACTTCGGCACCAAGGACCAGCTCTTCCGCGCCGCGATGAACTTCCCCGTGGACCCGGCCGAGCTGCTCCCGGCCGTGCTGGCCGGTGACCAGGACGGGGTCGGCGAACGACTGGTTCGCACCTTCATCGGCATCTGGGACTCCCCGGCCGGCAGCGCCGGCGTGGCGCTGTTGCGCTCGGTGGTGAGCAGCGAGTGGACCGCGCGCCTGTTGCGGGAGTTCGTCACCACGCAGGTGCTCCGTCGGGTGCTCGACCAACTCGACGTCGAGGAGGCCCAGCTTCCGCTGCGCGGCTCGTTGGTCGCCACCCAGCTGATCGGCCTGGCCATGATCCGGCACGTGGTGCGGCTGGAGCCGGTGGCGTCGGCCGATCCGGAGACCCTGGTCGCCGCCATCGGTCCCACCGTCCAGCGGTACCTGACCGGGCCGCTGCCGGCCTAGCCGACCGGCGCGACGACGATCGCTGTCGCGCCGGTCCGCGCGGCACGGCCGTGCGGGGCGCGGTCAGCGGGGCGGCTGGGTGTCGGCGGGGCGGCGTAGCGGCGGGAGCAGCCGGCCCACCTCGTCCGGGCCGGTCAGCGGGCACGGGAACGCCAGCCGGACGCGCCGTCGTGCGCCGGGGCGACCGAGGGCGACCACCACCCCCTTGGCGGTCGACACGCGCCGGCCGCGGGCGGCACAGGTCGAGGACGTCCAGGACCACCGCGACGTCGGCGCCCCCGGCGACGGGCTGCAGCGCGGCGCCCAGGTGGCTGGCCATCGGCACCAGCAGCAGCACGCGGCCGTCGGGGTCGGTCACGTGCCGGGCGTGGTGCGGGCCCGGGCGGCGAGCCAGGTGGACGAGGCCGGGCAGGCGACCGGCGACGAGGGTACGGACGATCTCGGCGGGGCTGGGCCGAATGGCGCAACCTCCTTAAAAGGTTAGCCTTACCTAACCGGAGGGTAGAGCACCAGGACCACAGCGTCCACCAGCCGACGCCCGCGGACACCGACCCGTTACCGGGTCTGCTCCAGCCAGGAGGCGTACAGCAGTCCGTAGACCGAGTCGGCGTCCCGGACCAACTCGTCGTGCGGGCCGCGCTGCACGATGCGCCCGCGGTCCACCACGATGACCTCGTCGGCGGCCTGGGCGGTGGAGAGCCGGTGCGCGATGGCGAGCGTCGTACGCCCGCGCGTGACGGCGTCCAGCGTGCGCTGCAACCGCACCTCGGTCGCCGGATCCACCGCGCTGGTCGCCTCGTCCAGCACGAGCAGGTCCGGATCGGCCACGTACGCCCGGGCCAGTGCGAGGAGCTGGCGCTCCCCGACGCTCAGCGCCTCGCCACGCTCCCCGACCGGGGTGTCCAGGCCGGCGGGCAGACCGTCCAACCAGTCCGCCAGGCCCAACTCCGTGAAGGCGGCCCCCAACTCTTGGTCGGTCAACTCCGGCCGGGCGAACCGCACGTTGTCCCCCACCGTCGCGTCGAAGAGGAACCCGTCCTGCGGCACCATCACCACCCGCGAGCGCAGCGAGTCGAAGCGCACCTGCGCCAGCGGCACGCCGGACAGCAGCACCGCCCCCGCCGACGGGTCCATCAGTCGGGTGAGCAGCTTCGCGAAGGTCGTCTTGCCGCTGCCCGTCTCGCCGACCACCGCCACCCGGCTCTTCGCCGGGATCTCCAGGTCGATGTCGTGCAGCACCGGCGGCCCACCCGGGTAGGCGAACCGCACACCCGAGAACCGGATGTCCAACGGACCGACCGGCAGGTCCCGCCCCTGCTCCCCGGGGTCCGCGACGTCCGGAGCGACGTCCAGCACGTCCAGCACCCGCCGCCAGCCCGCGATCGCGTTCTGCGCCTCGTTGAGCACCTCGGTGGCGATCTGCACCGGCTGGATGAACAGCGTCACCAGGAAGAGGAACGCGGTCAGCTGGCCGATCGACAGCGTGCCGTCCACGCCCAGCGTCACACCGAGCACCACCACGCCGGCCAGCGCCAACCCGGCGGCCAACTCACCGACCGAGCTGCCCACGATGCTGATCCGGATGGCCCGCTGCTGCGCGACGCGCTGCGCGTCGATGGCCTCGTCCAGCCGCCGCTCGGTACGACCGGCGATGCCGTACGCCCGGATCACCGGCGCGCCCACCACGCTCTCGCCGATCGCGCCCAGCAACGCGCCGGTGCGCTGGCGCACCGTCGCGTAGGCCGCGCCGAGGCGGCGCTGCAACTGGCGGATGACGAGCACCGCCGGCAGGAACGCCGCGAGCACCACCAGGGTCAACTGCCAGGAGTACGCCAGCATGACGGCCGTCGTCACCACCAACTGACCCAGGTTGACCAGCAGGATCACTCCGCCCCACTGGAGGAACTGGGTGATCTGGTCGACATCGCTGGTCACCCGCGAGACCAGCGAGCCGCGCCGCTCCGACTGCTGGTGCAGTATCGACAGGTCGTGCACGTGCCGGAACGCCCGCGTCCGCACGTTCGCCAACGCCGTCTCGCTGACCGTGAACAGCCGGCGCATCATCAGGTAGCCGCAGGCCGTGGTGACCACGAGGATCGCCGCGGTGACCACCACCACCGACCAGACGACGTCCAGCTTCAGACCGTCGACGATGCCCCGGTCGATGCCCTGCTGCACCGCCACCGGGACGGCCACCCGACCCACCATGTAGACCAGGGCCAGGGCCACGGTCGCGGCCAGGCCGGTCCGCAGCTCAGGTGAGAGGGCCAGTCCCCGCCGCAGCGTCTGCCAGGTCGTCTCCGTCCGCGCGTCGCGCTCATCGGTCGTCACCGTCGTGCTCACCATGCTCGCCTTTCGTTCGCGACTGCGGGGCTCCGCTGCGCTGCACTCCTCGCGCTCACCGTGCTCGCCTGTCGTTCGCGACTGCGGGGCTCCGCTGCGCTGCACTCCTCGCGCTCACCGGGCTAACCTTTCGTTCGCGACTGCGGGCTCCGCTGCGCTGCACTCCTCGCGCTCACCGGTCCACCTCGATCTTTAGGCCCGACGGCAGCGGCGCCACCTCGTCGTCGTACGCGCGTTCCTGCGCGCGGTCGACCTCCGCCTGCTCGTAGGCGGTGACCAGGTCCACGTACCCGGGCACGGTGGCCAGTAGCTCGGTGTGCGTGCCCCGCGCGACCACCCGCCCCTGCTCCACGTAGATGACCTCGTCGGCGAGGGCGATGGTGGCCCGGCGGTACGCCACGACGAGGATCGACGCGGCGGGCACCCCCGGCTCACCGGCCGACGCGCGCAGACCGGCGAGGATGGCCGCCTCCACGCGGGGGTCCACGGCACTCGTCGCGTCGTCGAGCACCAGCAGGCGTGGCCGCCCGGCTAGCGCGCGGGCCAGCGTGAGCCGCTGCCGCTGCCCGCCGGAGAGCGAGGTGCCCCGCTCACCGACCATCGTGTCCAGCCCGTCGGGCAGCGCCGCGACGAACCCGTCCGCCTCGGCCAGGCGCAGCGCCGCCCACACGTCCTCGTCGTCGATACCCGCCCGGTCCAGGGCGATGTTGGCCCGCACGGTGTCGTCGAAGACGAACGGCACCTGCGCCACGAGCGCGACCGTGCCGGCCAGCGACGCGGCGGTCAGGTCGCGCGTGTCCACGCCGTCCAGCGCGACGGTGCCCGAATCCGGGTCGACCAGGCGTACGGCCAGCGAGGCGATCGTGGACTTCCCGGCGCCGGTCGGCCCGACCAGAGCGACCGTGCGGCCAGCCGGGACGGTGAAGCCGACCTCGCCGAGCACCTGCGCGCCGGGCTGGTGTGCCTCGGCCGGCGGGTAGGAGAAGTGCACGTCGGTGAGCGTGAGGGTGGCCGGGCCGGGGGTGGCCGGGTCGAGCACCCGCTGCCCGTACGGCATCTCGCCGGTGGCGTCGAGGACCCGGCGCACCCGGTCCCAGCCGGCGACGCTGCGCGGCAGTTCGGCCAGCACCCAGCCGATGGCCCGCACCGGGAAGGCCAGCACGGTGAAGAGGAAGGCGACGCTGACCAGTTCGGTGACGCTGATCGCGCCCTGGCGCAGCCGGAACGCCCCGACCACGAGCACGGCCAGGGTGCCGAGGCTGGGCAGCGTCTCCAGCAGCGGGTCGAAGACGCCCCGCAGCCGGCCGACCGCGATCAGGGCGTCGCGCAGCTCACCGGCGCGGCCGGCGAACCGGGCGGTCTCCTGCGCCTCGCGGCCCATCGTCTTGACCACCAGCGCGCCGTCGAAGCTCTCGTGGGCGATACCGCTGACCTCGGCGCGTAACCGCTGCGCGCGGGCCTGGCGGGGCGCCATCCGGCGGGAGTAAACCACGTTGAGCGCGAACAGCGCGGGGAACACCGCGAGACCGACCAGGGCGAGGGCCCAGTCGGTGGCGAACAGCGAGACCATCGCGCCGACCAGCATCACCAGCGTGCCCACCGCGAAGGGCAGCGGCGCGATGGGGTACCAGGCCGCCTCCACGTCGGAGTTGGCGTTGGACAGCAGCGTGCCGGTGGCGTTGCGGTGGTGCCAGGACAGCGGCAGGTCCAGGTAGCGGCGGGTGACCCGGCGACGGTAGGCGGCCTGGAGCCGGTACTGCATGTAACCGGCCCCGAGGCGGCGGCCGAAGATGCCGACCACCCGCAGCACGCTGATCCCGAACAGGGCGACCGCCGCCAGCACGAGGGCGCCGACACCCACCTCGCCGCGCGCGATCGCCGGCACGACCACGTCGCCGACCACCGCGCCCACCACGTACGCGCTGACGATCACCATCGAGCCGAACAGCACGCTGCCGACCACGGCAACCGTGAAGATCCGTGGCTGCTCCCGGATCGCCTGCCGCAGAACCCCCAGCCCTCTACCGAGCACGTCCCGGCTTGTCCTGCTCGCCACGCTCTCCCCCGCCGTAAGCCACAATTATCTACCTCATCCTTACCGTTGCGGGCCGGCACCGCCGACCCGGACGGGATATGTCGACCATCACGTACCGGACGCCCGGGCGCCACGGAACGACCCGGCCGCGCTCGGCGCGCGGCCCCAAAGGTCCAGGCCTACGATCGGCGCATGTCGCGGTACGCCCGAGCCGAGCGCGAGGCGCTGGCCGATCTCCTCCTGGCCCTCGGGCCCGACGCACCGACGATCAACGAGGGCTGGGCGACCCGCGACCTCGCCGCGCACCTGGTGCTGCGCGAGCGCCGTCTGGACGCGGCCGGCGGGATCCTGCTGGCGCCGCTGCGGGGGTACGCCGAGCGGGTCCGCCGCCGGCTCGCCGCCGGTCCCTACGCGGAGCTGGTGGCGCAGGTACGCCGGCCGCCGCTGTGGAGCCCGATCAGCAACCCGTTGACCGACGAGCTGGTCAACACGATGGAGTTCTTCATCCACCACGAGGACGTGCGGCGGGCCGTGCCGGGGTGGCAGCCGCGCGAGCTGCCCCGCGGCCTGCAGGCCACGCTGTGGAAGCGGGCCGCCCCGATGGCCCGGCTGACGCTGCGACGATTCCCGGCGGACCTCTACGTCCAGGCGCCCGGGTACGGCGAGGTCTCCGTCGGCCGTGGCGGCGAACGGCTGCGGATGGTGGGCGCCCCGGCCGAGTTGACCCTGTTCCTCTCCGGACGCCAGCGGGTGGCCCGGGTCCAGTTGGACGGCTCGGCAACGTCAGCGCGACAGTTGCGCAACGCCAGCCTGGGCATGTGACTTTCTGCGCTTAATCGGTCACAGCGACGGCGGACGAGCGCCCCAGGCCCAGCGATGCGCGCCGATACCTCCTCCCGTACGCTTCAGCGCGCCGTTCCGCGCCGGGGCGGCACAATGTGGGGGCACACAATGCGAAGTTTCGCAATCTCGGCGCTACGGGAACCCTCCTTCACGGCGGGGCGCCACAAGTCCACGGATCGGGTAGCCAGCGAGAGCGTCGAGTGGGCGTGCGCTTTCGGGCTGGTCAACTCCGGTCAAATCCATCGACTGCAGCGGGCGGACGCCGCCGGTCTGGCGGGCCGAGCCTGCCCGGACGGGCCGGTGCGGGGCCTTCGGCTCCTCACCGACCTGATCTCCTGGCTCTTCGTCATGGACGACGCCTGCGACGAGGACGGTCTCGGGGCCGACCCGAGCCGGCTCGCGCCGGTCATCGCCGCCCTGCTCGACGTGCTGGACCGCGCGGGCGACCCGGGCATCCCGCTGCCGCCGGGAGCCGGCCCGCTGGGCGCCGCGCTGCACGACCTGTGCCGCCGGACCCGGGCCGAGGGCCAAGCGCCGATGCTGCTGCGGTTCGTCAGCCAGGTACGCCAGTACCTGCTCGCGCTGCTCTGGGAGGCCACCAACCGGGAGCGCCGCCGGGTGCCGGGGATGACGGAGTACGTCCAACTGCGTCGACACATCGGCGGCGTACACCCCTGTCTCACCCTGACCGACCTCGCGTCGGAGCAGCCGCTCGGGCCGTCCCGGCGGACCGATCCGGCGCTGACCGCCCTGGACCTGCTGGCCGTGGACCTGGTCTGCTGGTGCAACGACCTCTTCTCGTACGGCAAGGAGAGCCGGTCCGACCCGGACGCGCACAACCTGGTGACGGTCATCGCCCAGGAGGGCGGCCTCGACGAGGCGGACGCGCTGCGGGCGGCGGCGGACCGTTTCAACCGGGGGTTGGCGGCGTACCAGGCGGCGGAGGAGGACCTGCTGGCCAGCGGTGTCGAGGCGTTGCGCTCGCCGTTGGCCGCGCGGCGCAACTGGGTCCGGGCCACCTACGACTGGTCGGTCGTGGCCGCCCGCTATGCCTGATCCGTCGCGCCGGTCGGCGCGGCGGGGCCGCCGGACGATCACCGGCCCTAGCCGATGCCCGGTATCAGGCAATACTCTTCGGTAACCACCATGACGTGACGACCGTCACGCCACCACCCCCGAAGGCGGCTACAGCGATGACTCTCGATGTACCGTACCGTTCCATCCCGGACATGTTCCTCAAGCGCGTGGCGGCCACCCCGGACCGGCACGCGTTCGCGTCCCCTATCCGTGACGACTCGGGGCCTGACTGGCTGACCTGGGAGCAGGTCGGCCAGCGCGCCAAGACCGTCGCCGCCGGCCTGCACGCGCTCGGCGTCGGCCAGGAGAACCCGGTCGCGATCCTCGCCAACACCCGGCTGGACTGGGTTGTCGCCGACCTCGGCATCATGTGCGCCGGCGGGGCGACCACCACCGTCTACCCGACCACCGAGCCGGCGGACGCGACGTACATCATCGCTGATTCCGCCTCGCGGGTCCTCTTCGCGGAGAACCCGGCGCAGGCGGCCAAGATCGCCGGTGCGGACCTGCCGGCGCTGACCCACGTGGTGCTCTTCGACGGCGCCCCCGACCCGAACGCCGCGATCCCCCAGCTCACCCTCACCGAGCTGGAAGAGCGGGGCACCCGGGCGCTGGCCGCCGAGCCCGACCTGATCGACATGCTCGTCGCGGGCATCGGCCCCGACCACCTGGCAACCCTGATCTACACCTCCGGCACCACGGGCCAGCCCAAGGGTGTCGAGCTGCTGCACGGTGGCTGGTGCTGGGAGGCGGTGGCGCAGGCCGAGGTCGGGTTGCTGCGCGACGACGACCTGCAGTACCTGTGGTTACCGCTGGCGCACTCGTTCGGCAAGACGCTGCTCTGCGGCGCGATCCACGTCGGCCTGCCGACCTACGTCGACGGACGGGTGGAGAAGCTGGTCGACCTGCTCGCGGTGATCCGACCGACGCTGATGTGCGGCGCTCCCCGGGTCTTCGAGAAGGTCTACAACCGGGCGGTGACCACCGCGCAGGGCGCTGGCGGCGCGAAGGCGAAGATCTTCGCCTGGAGTGTCCAGGTCGGCAAGGAGAAGGTCGCGCTGGAGCAGGCCGGCAAGCCGGTGCCGGCCGGACTGAAGCTGCGCTACGGGCTGGCCGAGAAGCTGGTGTTCAGCAAGCTCCAGGCCCGCCTGGGTGGCCGGATACGGGTGCTGGTCTCCGGTGCCGCGCCGCTCAGCCCGGAGATCGCCACCTTCTTCGCCGCCGCCAACCTGCCCATCTCGGAGGGCTACGGCCTCACCGAGACCAGCGCCGGCAACTTCGTCAACCCGCCCGCCGGTCTGCGGATCGGCACCGTCGGGCAGGCGATGGGCGACCTGGAATGCCGGATCGACACCGACGGCGAGATCCTGGTCCGCGGTCGGCCGGTGATGCGCGGCTACCACAACCTGCCCGAGGAGACCGCCGCCGCCTTCACCGAGGACGGCTTCTTCCGCACCGGCGACATCGGCACGCTCGACGAGCAGGGCTACCTGCGGATAACCGACCGCAAGAAGGACCTGGTCAAGACCTCGGGCGGCAAGTACATCGCGCCGTCGCACATCGAAGGGATGTTCAAGGCCATCTGCCCGTACACCTCGCAGGCGGTCGTGGTCGGGCAGGCCCGCAACTTCTGCACGATGCTCGTCACGCTCGACCCGGACGCCATCCGGGGCTGGGTGGCCGGGGGTCCGCTGGAGGGCCGCGACTACACCGAGATCGTCGCCTCGCCGGAGGCGCAGGCGATGGTCGAGGAGTACGTGGCCCAGCTCAACGCCAAGCTGAACCGCTGGGAGACGATCAAGAAGGTGGCGATCCTGCCGCGCGACCTGACCATCGAGGACGGCGAGATCACTCCCTCGCTGAAGATCAAGCGGCGGGGCGTGGAGAGCAACTTCGCCGCCGAGATCGACAAGATGTACGCCGGCACTCTCGCCGAGCTGTAGCACCGGACCGCCGGTGGCCCCGCACCCGCTCGGGTGTGGGGCCACCGGCGTCTCGACCGGCTACCCGCCGACGTTCAGGCGATGACCGACGGCTCCGGCCACCGCTGCCGGCCGCTGCGGTCCAGGTCGTAACGGACCGTGGCGATGCGCTCCACGGCCTCCACCAGCTCGGCGGCCGGCAGCGTGAACGGCAGCCGCAGGAAACGTTCCAGGGTGCCGTCCAGACCGAACCGGGGGCCGGGCGCGAGCCGGACGCCGACCTCCTCGGCGGCCCGGGCGAGCGCGCTGGAGACCGGACCGTCCAGCTCGGCCCAGAGGGTCACGCCGCCGCGTGGCACGGTCACCCGCCAGTCCGGAAGTCGGAGCGCCAGCGCGTCGAGCAACGCGTCGCGCTGGGCGGCGAGCTGAGCCCGGCGGTCGGCGACGATGGCTGCCGCGTCGGCGAGCAGGCGCACCGCGACCAACTGGTCGAGCACCGGGCTGGACATGTCCACGCCGACCCGGACGGCGGCCAGCCGCTGCACCTGCGGCGCGGAGGCGCGTACCCAGCCGATCCGCAGGCCACCCCAGTACGGCTTGCTCATCCCCCCGATGCTGACCACCCGGGAGTGCCGGTCGAACGTGGCGGTGGGTGGGGGCAACTCGGCCCCGTCCAGCGGAAGGTCCACGAAGGACTCGTCGACGATCAGGTCGGTGCCCACGGCGTGGGCGGCGGCGACCACCCGCTCGCGCAACGCGGCGGGCATCAGGTGTCCGGTCGGGTTCTGGAACTCCGGAATCAGGTACGCCAACTTGGGCCGTGTCTGCCGCAGGCTGCCCAGCAGCAGGTCGGGCTCCCAGCCACCGGCGTCGGCGGACAGCCCGTGTGTGGTGATCCGGGCCCGCCGCCCGGCCAGCGCGGCGAGCGCGTTGGGGTAGGTAGGTGACTCGACCAGCACGCTCCCGCCGGGGGCCAGGGCGAGACGCAGCACCAGGTCCAGGGCGTGCTGTGTGCCGCTGGTGACCATGATCTGGTCGGCCGAGGTGGGCAGTCCCCGCGCGGTGTAGCCGTCGGCCACCGCCTCGCGCAGCTCGGCGATGCCCGTCGGGTGGTAACCGGCGCCGCCCAGGTAGCGGGGCAGGTCCTCGACCGCGGCCCGGGCGGCCCCGAGCAGCTGGGGTGGGGCGGCCAACGCGGCGACGCCGAGGTCGATCATGTCCCGGTCGTCGAGCGGGGTCCACAGGCCGGTGCTGGCGACCCGGTGGTTGGCGGGCAGCATCGTCCAACTGCCGGCGCCCCGGCGGCTGGCCAGGTGACCGGTCTCGCGCAGTTCCCGGTACGCGGCGGTGACCGTGGTACGACTGATCCGCAGCGCCTCGGCCAGCTCACGCTCCGCCGGCAGGCGGACGCCCAGGGGCAGCCGGGCGTCGGCGAGCAGCCCGCGTACCGCACCGGCGAGGGCGGCGTAGTCGGGGCTACGGCGACGACCCGGCAGAGCGTGCCACTGCCCCAGCAGGCGCGCCAATTGGACCCCTCGAACCTGACCGGTCATGGCCACTCCTCGGATATTGGCTTCTTCCTCCGGGAGGATTGGCCCCTAGAGTGGCATGCATGGCACTGATTGGCAATCTGCGGGAGCGGCCGGTACGACGGCTCAGCCAGCTCTACGCCGGGCTCGTCCTCTACGGGGTGAGCATGGCTCTGATGGTCCGCTCCGGCCTGGGCCTCGACCCGTGGGACGTCTTCCACCAGGGGTTGTCCGAGCTGACCGGGCTCTCCTTCGGCACGGTCACCATCGGCGTCGGCGCCCTGGTGCTGCTGCTGTGGATCCCGCTGCGGCAGCGGCCCGGCCTCGGCACCGTCAGCAACGTGCTGGTGGTCGGCCTGGTGGTGGACGCCACCCTGGCCCTGCTGTCCACCGGTGGTCCCCTCGGCATCCGTATCGTCCTGTTGATCACGGGGATCGTCGCCAACGGCGCCGCCACCGCGCTCTACCTCGGCGCCCGGTTGGGTCCCGGTCCGCGCGACGGGCTGATGACCGGCTTCGTCGCCCGCCGACCGCGCTTCTCGGTGCGGCTGGTGCGGACCGTCATCGAGGTCACCGTGCTCGCACTGGGTTGGCTGCTCGGCGGCACGGTCGGCGTGGGCACCATCGCGTACGCGCTGGCCATCGGCCCGCTGGCGCAGTTCTTCATCCCGCTCGTCGCGGTGTCCCCGGGCACGGTCGGCGCGGACGACGAGCCGGGCCCCACCGCGGGTGACCCGCCGGCGGCCACCGCGGGTGATCCGCCGCGAAGCACCGCCGCCCCGGCCGCCTGAGTTCTCACCGACCGTTCACGGACCGGCACGCCCCGCTGGTACAGGCGGGCTCGTTGGAGGGTGGGTGTTCCCTTCCGCGCCGCTCGCCGTCATCATCTCTGCATGGGGGAGAACGGTTGGCGCTGGAGCGACGCATGGATCTTCGTGTCGTTGGTGATCGCGAGCGGGGCCGGGCGACACCGACGCTCCGCGACCAGCCGCCGGCCGGAGGGCGTACGTCTGACCGATGTGCTGTCCACCGCAGACCACCTCAAACACGCGATTCCCGAACGGCACGAGGTGGAGGCCGCGGTCCAGCGGCTGGTCGGGGCGGGCCTGGTCACCGTCGCCGACGGCTGGTTCCGCATCACCGCCGAGGGTGAGCAGCTCTGGCGCAGCCGCCCCCGGGCCGGCGTCGCCACGATGGTGGACACCGTGCAGGGGGTGCTGAGCCGCCGGCACGCGCCGGGTAACGCCGACTGGATCCTGGACGAGGCCGACCACGCGGCGGCCGTGCAGGAGTACGCCGTGCGCTCGATCCCCACGCCCCGCCGGTCCCCCGAGGGCCGCTCCGGCGGCCAATGAGGCCCTGTCGTCGCATGCTCGACCTGACGGACGCGCTCAGGGCTCAGGCCTCAGCAATGCCGGGGCCATGATCGCGAACGTGCGGGCGGCGAGGAGATCGGCGGCGCCTGCGGCACCTCGCACGCAGCCCTGCGTTCCGCATCGCGTCGACATAGACCGCGAATCTGCGGCTTGAGCTGGGCAAACACGGGTTGGCCCGGCGACAGGGCGTGCCACTAGGGCTGTGGCGTTCGTGCTGGTGAGGCGGTTGCGGATGTCGCGTTGATGATGCCGGGGCCGTTCAATGATCTTCAGCTTGGCGAACATGGCCTTCTGGCGCGGGGACAGTTCGGTTCGCAGGCCTACCGAAGGCGCGGTCACCGATGTTCAGCATTCCAGGACGCGTGCGGCGAGTTGGCGGAGCTCGGTTTGTTTGTGTGTGTCATGGCCTTGTGCGAGGTGGACGATGGCGTCGACCCAGCGTTGTCGTGAGGTGGCGGGCAGGTTGGTGGAGTGTTGTGTGACGTACTTCAGGGCAGCGGGTAGTCCGTCAGTGAATGTCAGGTCGATCGCGTACATGACGGTGACGGCGCCGGCGGTGGAGTGCCCGGATTCATCGATGAGGTGTATGCGCAGGTCGACGTCGATACCGCGGCCTGGGGCGTCGATGAGGAGGTGGTCGCGTTCGACGGGGTTGTGGGCTTCTTGGTAGTCGAGGACGAAGGTGGCTTTGTCTGGCGCGCCGAGCTCGCCCAGCAGTGGTGCGGTTTTGCGGAACCAGGTGTCGCTGCCGGTGTGGTGGACGATGGTGGCGAGGTCGTCGCGGGCGCGTTGGCTGGTGAGTTCCTCGTGGTGGGTGGTGAGCAGTTCCAGTTTCGTGGCTCGGTCCGGTGCGAGCAGAAGCTTGGCCAGCGCGCGACTGGTCGTGGTGGTGGCGCGCTTGGCGTGGGCAGCCGCGCTGGTCAGCAGCGGTGACGTGAATGTGGCGCCCATGTCCTCGGTGGTGCCGTCGCCGCCGGTGACACGCCACACAGGGTCCAGTGCCGCGGTCGGCGGACCGCCGGAAGCGGTGGCCTTTGGCTTGGCGACGGGATGCACGATGCTGATGCCATAGGTGGCCGCCATGCGGTGCAGCGGTTCCGGGTTGTCCCGGGTGACCAACACGGGCTGCTGCTGTTTGAGCGCGAACTGCTGTACCAGGCGCCGCACGTCACGCACGTTGTTGGCGTCCCTGGCACCGCCGAGGAAGATGACCGGGCCGCCGAAGCCCACAGCGGCCTTGCGGATCTCGCCGCTTAGCAGCTGAGACGGTGCGCTGCCAACCCAGTAAAGACGCGACTCCGGCGCGTCCACCCGGTTACCCGGCGGAAGAATCACATCCTCCGTCAGCGGCTCGTCCTGGTCCGACTGGTGGTTAGGGAGTCGGGCGTTCCCTGGCACGGGAGCCACCACGCCGGCGTCAGCGGTGCCGAAGGCACTGCCTGAACCGATATCGGTCCGGTCCACCTGTGAATCCATTTGATCGCCCACACGACGGACGAGGGACCTGAATTCTTCCTCCAGTTCGGCAAGGGTTGGACGCGATGCGTGGTGCCGACGCAACTCGACGACGACAAGGGGCGAGCTTTCAAGTTTCTCGTGGCCGTCGTCGAGGGTGGTCATGTGGGTGCGGATCTCTAGAGCCTGATTTTGGTCGATGAGTGGAGCATCAGCGGCGAAGATGCTGCTGAGGTAATCGCTGACGCGAAAGACGCCGGAGCGATCGGGTTTTTCCACTGTCCGAGCGAGGTGACGTTTAGCTCTCCTGGAACAACCTTCGGGAGAAGAATGCATCATGGAATCGTAATATTCCACAAGATCAGTTGCAAGGTTGTCCGCGTTCGCTTCGAGCCAACCGCGAATGCCCGACGGAAGAGCCGCCCGCACGGCGGATAGTGCGGTGCGGCTGGCGATCATCGTGAAATTCTTGGGCAGGCTGCCAGAATCCATAGAGCCAGAAATCACTGCTGCGACCTGAGTGTATGCGAGCGCAAGGAAACCCGCCATTGCACGGGTGCCCGGGTTCCGGTCTCGTGTAATCCCCATAACTGCCTCGTATCCTTCGAGGCGTGGGACCCCGCCGTACGAGCAAACCACCTTCGCGGCATACATTAACGATTGAGCATGATGAGACTCCGCGTGGGCGCGCGCCGAGGAAGTCGTCGAGTTGGATCTCCGTTCAAATTCAGCCACCATGAATTGATAGAGATACGCCAACGGAACCCCCACTGTGTAATGGGTGGATAGGGTCGCCGTATCCAAAGGCTTAGTTGTCCCGAGAACAGTGATCCCCGCCCCCGCTGCGGTGACCTCGAAGTTCGAGCCGCGCAACGCCTCCTGCAGAGACTTTCCTGCACCGTTGGCGAGCGCGTTCAACGCCGCCCGCACGTCGGCGATGGCGGCATCGATCGTGATGCGACCGACTGTTTCCTGCGCCGACACCTGGGCAGGATGGGTGACGATCTCGAAAATCCATTTTTGGCGGTACCGGTCGATGACGATCTTCGCGTGCGGGCTTTGAGCAAGGGGACCGAGTTCCCAGATCTGGTCCCACGTCAGGCCTGCGGGCGGGTCAAGGCGTGTACGCGTCTCCACCTCGATGCCTGCCGCACCCGCGTGCGCGGCCCCTACATCCGCAGCTGCGACGCTGGGAAGGCCGATCCTGATGCCGTCGCTCAACGGGAGAAACCACACCGTGGTGTTATCCGCGATCGTGACAGCGCGACGGGTCTGCCCGTCGATTAGCGCAGGACCGTCGTGCAGTCGCACCGCGTTCACGACGTGTCGCAAGCCACCGGGCGCTCCTGACACTGCTACGATCCCTCGTTCCCACACCGGGGAAGCGTCCAACGCCCGGCGTACCTCGCCGATCGTTGTCTGAACAAAACCGAACCCACCCTCGGGCCTGCGAACCCCGCGTTCGGTGTCGTTTGCGTAGTTCTCCAGATAGGTCAGCGACAGCGGCTCCGATGGTGGCACCTGAACGCGGAGCGAACCTCGCGCCTGCAGGACCATGTCAACGCCAATTGCCGCCAACACACAGTTGGTGACGAAGTCTCCACCGATACCCAGCCATGGATTGATCCCAGCCAACCATTCTAGAACCACACTCCGCACCGGCAGCGGCCCGAGTGCAGTCGCCGTGGTCAGCTCCTCGGCAGTCAGCGCCGCTCTGACACCGTGGTGGACGCTGTCTCTCGCGGCGCCGGTGAACTCGATCGTCGACGATGGCACGCTCACCGGGACAACGCTGAGCTCGCTCGGACGGTCGGGCAGCGTCGCGGCACGGACCCCCGCAGGTGTGTCGTGCACCAGAGCTATCCCATCCGGCAAACGGATCGCCACCGGGCTCTCGATGCCCCCTCCCGCGCCGTCGCGCGCAGACACCAGCATCGCTTGACCGGGTGTCAGGCCGGCCAGTTCACGCCACAGCCCTATCACTCCGCCGCTGATCTGCCGGATCTGACCAGGCCGCGCGGCGCGTATCGCAGCGCCACCGAGGTGACCAAAACGGGCGTTGACGATCGGCTGCGGCAAACCAACCTCGGCCCGGCCATCGAGCCACCGAACCGCACCCGGCATCACCGGTCCGGCCACCAGCTGGGCGCCGAGCGGCACCCCCGGATGCTTTGCGAGCACATGCTCTTTCGGCAACACCAATACGTAAGCTGCGTCGAAATGGCCGGCCGGAAGTCCCAAGGCACCTATCGGCAGCACCCGAAAATGATCAAAGGTGGTCAGAACGCCGCGGGGCAGATACACCGGCATGTGAAACTCGTCAGCCCGAGCCTTCGCCCCCTCCAGGTCAAGGTCCGCAACGACCGACGCCGGCGGAACATTCACCGACCGCGCCGCCACACTTACCGACTGCGCCGCCACAGCCCCCACCGCTTCGGGCGCGGCCAGCCCCGCATCAACATGGACGAGGTGTAGTCCCCGAACCGGCGGGGCCGCGGCTACCTCAGCGGGCACCGACGCCCGCCCCAGATAGACGCCAGATGGCACCCACGTTGTCAGATCCTCAGTACAACCCACACCGTCGACGTAAGACATCCGCTGCTTTCTACCCGCCCTTCGCCTGAGGTTCCTTCGGCTTACCGCGTGATCCACGAAGAGGGGAAGCTCAGAGTCCCAGTGCGGCGGCAGCCCTCGCCCCGGCTAGCGCACCGGGTGGCCGTTGCGGCGCAGAGCGTCCTTGACCTCGCCGACGGTCAGCTCGCCGAAGTGGAAGACGCTGGCCGCGAGGACCGCGTCGGCCCCGGCCCCGATCGCGGGCGGGAAGTGCGCCACCTCACCGGCCCCGCCGCTGGCTACGACCGGCACGTCTACCACGGCCCGCACCGCGCCGATCAGTTCCAGGTCGAAGCCCGCCTTGGTGCCGTCGGCGTCCATCGAGTTGAGCAGGATCTCCCCCGCGCCCAGCTCGGCCACCTGCCGGGCCCAGCCCACCGCGTCGATGCCGGTGCCGCGTCGGCCGCCGTGGGTGGTGACCTCGAACCCACTGGGCGTGCCGCCGGCTGGCGCGCGGCGTACGTCGAGGGAGAGCACGAGCACCTGCCGGCCGAACCGGTCGGCGATCTCGGCGATCAGCTCCGGCCGCGCGATGGCGGCGGTGTTCACGCCGACCTTGTCGGCCCCGGCGCGCAGCAGCGTGTCGACGTCGCCGACCTGCCGGACCCCGCCCCCGACGGTGAGCGGGATGAAGACCGACTCGGCGGTGCGGCGCACCACGTCGAGCATGGTGCCCCGGTCGCTGGACGACGCGGTGACATCGAGGAAGGTCAGCTCGTCGGCGCCGGCCCGGTCGTACGCGGCGGCCAGCTCGACCGGGTCGCCGGCGTCGCGCAGGTCGAGGAAGTTGATTCCCTTGACCACCCGCCCGGCGTCCACGTCGAGACAGGGGATCACCCGTACCGCCACCGTCATGCCGTCAGCCTATCCTCCACGTGCGGCGCGGCGGCCGACCCGAGGGGTCGACCGCCGCGCAGGACGTCCACGTCACACCCGGACAAGCATCTTGCCCAGGTTCTCGCCGCGCAGCAGGCCGAGGAAGGCCTTCGGGGCGTTCTCGATGCCGTCGACGACCGTCTCGTCGTAGGAGAGTTTGCCCTCGCGCAGCCAGCCGGCGACGTCCCGGACGAACGTCGCGCGCACGTCGTTGTGGTCGTTGACCAAAAACCCGCGCAGGGTGAGCCGCTTGCCGATGACCAGCGCCAGGTTGCGCGGCGCGGCGGGCGGCTCGGTGGCGTTGTACTGCGCGATCATGCCGCAGATCGCGACCCGGCCGTGCAGGTTCATGGCCGAGATCGCCGCCTCCAGGTGGTCGCCACCGACGTTGTCGAAGTAGACGTCGACGCCGTCCGGGGCAGCCGCGCGCAACGAGTCGCGGACCGGCCCGTCGTGGTAGTCGAACGCGGCGTCGAAGCCGAGCGCCCGGAGCCGCTCGACCTTGGCCGCCGAGCCGGCGCTGCCGATGACCCGGCCCGCGCCCTTGAGCTTGGCGATCTGGCCCACCAGGCTGCCGACCGAGCCGGCCGCGGCGGAGACGAAGACCGTCTCGCCGGGCTGCAGGGCGGCGACCTCCAGCAGGCCGGCGTACGCGGTCAGTCCGGGCATGCCGAGTATGCCCAGGTACGCGCTGGCCGGGGCGAGGGTCGCGTCGACCTTGCGCGCACGGCTGGCGTCGAGCAGCGCGTACTCCCGCCAGCCGAGCCCGTGCAGCACGGTGTCGCCGACGGCGAGGTCGGCCGACTCGCTGGCCACCACCTCGCCGACGGCGGCCCCGTCCAGCGGGGCGTCGAGCGCGAACGGCGGCACGTACGACTTGACGTCGTTCATCCGTCCCCGCATGTACGGGTCAACGGAGACGTACTGGTTGCGGACCACGATCTGGCCCGGTCCGGGCGTCGGGACGTCGGTCTCGACGAGTCGGAAGGTGTCCTCGGTGGGCCAGCCCTCGGGGCGGCGGGCCAGGTGGATCTCGCGGTTGCTGGTCATCGGGGGTCGCCCTCTCGTACGCGGGTGGGGTCCGGGGCCGCGACGGTCAGGCGGCCAGGGTCTCGCGGACGGTCAGCACGACGTCGATGTTGCCGCGGGTGGCGTTCGAGTACGGGCAGACCTGGTGGGCCTGCTCGACGAGCTGCTCGGCGGTCTCGCGGGGAACTGCCGGCAGGTCGACGACGAGCTGCGCGGTGAGCCCGAAGCCACCGCTGCCGTCTCCGCCGATGCCGACCTCGGCGGAGACGACGGAACCGGTCACGTCGGCCTTGGCACGGCGGCCGACGATGCGCAGAGCGCTGTGGAAGCAGGCGGCGTAGCCGGCGGCGAAGAGCTGCTCGGGGTTGGTGCCGCCACCCTCGCCACCCAACTCCTTCGGCGACGCCAGGTCCAGTGCGAAGGTGCCGTCAGAGGTCTCGACGTGGCCGTCCCGGCCGTCACCGGTGGCGGTCGCGGACGCGGTGTAGAGAACCTTCATGGTGGTCACTGCTCCTTCTGTCGGTGGATGGTCTCGGTGACCCGGATGAGGGTGTCGCGCATCGCGACAAGCTCGTCGATGCCCAGCCCGGTGGCCTGCGCGATCCGCAGCGGGACGCCGCAGAGCCGTGCCCGCAGCGCCCGACCCTGCTCGGTGAGGCTCACCTCGACCCGCCGTTCGTCGCGCGCCGAACGCCGGCGCGCCACCAGGCCGGCGCTCTCCAGCCGCTTGAGCAGCGGGGAGAGCGTGCCGGAGTCGAGCCGCAGCTCGGCGCCCAGCTCGGACACCGTGGGCGGGTCGTCGGGGCGTTCCCAGAGGACCAGCAGCACCAGGTACTGCGGGTAGGTCAGCCCGACCTCGTCGAGGATCGGCCGGTACACGTCGGTGAGGGCGCGCGACGCGGCGTAGAGCGCGAAGCACACCTGCCGGCGCAGCACCAGGTCATCGGTCACCGGTGAACCGTAGCCCGCAATTAAGTTGTGCACAACCAGTCGGGCAAAGTGCCGCCGTGACGACCGCCACCGACGCGGTCAGCGGTCGCCGACGTAGCCCGCCGTGAGGGCAAGATCGCCGGCCCGGACCACCCGGGAGTAGCCGTAGCTCTGCTCCCACGGCCCTCCCGACCCCAGCCGGGTGACCGTCACGCCTCGGCCAGGGTGCGCAGCGCCTCGGCCACCGTGAACGCGCCCGCGTACAGCGCCTTGCCGGCGATCACGCCCTCCACGCCCAGCGGCTCCAGCGTGGCCAGCGCCCGCAGGTCGTCCAGCGTGGACACACCGCCGGAGGCGATCACCGGCCGGTCGGTCCGCGCGCACACGTTACGCAGCAGGTCCAGGTTCGGCCCGCGCATGGTGCCGTCCTTGGTGATGTCGGTGACCACGTACCGCGTGGCGCCCGCCTTGTCCAGGCGCTCCAGCACCTCGTACAGGTCACCGCCGTCGCGGGTCCACCCCCGCGCGGACAGCGTCTGACCCCGGACGTCCAGCCCGATGGCGACCCGGTCGCCGTACTCCCCGACCACCCGGTCGCACCACTCCGGGTCTTCCAGGGCGGCGGTGCCGATGTTCACCCGGGTCGCCCCGGTGCCCAGCGCGGCGCGCAGCGACTCATCGTCGCGAATGCCACCGGAGAGCTCGACCTGCACGTCCATCTGGCGCACCACCTCGGCGAGCAGGTGCGCGTTGCTGCCCCGACCGAACGCCGCGTCCAGGTCGACCAGGTGGATCCACTCGGCGCCGTCGCGCTGCCATGCCAGCGCCGCGTCCAGCGGGTCGCCGTAGACGCTCTCGCTGCCGGCGGCGCCCTGCACGAGCCGGACGGCCCGGCCGTCGGCGACGTCCACGGCGGGCAAAAGGGTGAGGCTCAACGTCTTCTCCTCGATCAGGTACGGCGGTCCAGGACGATCACCACGATCGCCGGCAGTACGAGCAGCAACAGCACGATCAACGCGACACGGAGCGCCAGGTCGTCGACGAACGTCCAGATCAGGATCATCGCCGCGCCGGTGAGCAGCACGATCGCCGCGCGCTCACCCCGAGTGTGCCGGGCCAGCCGGCCCGCACGGCCCCGCCGGACCTGCGGCGTCAACCGGCGCAGAACCGCGCGGCGGCGCTGGCGCCGTGCCACCCAGCGCTGCCGGACCGCCCGCTCCCGCGCCAGCTCCGCCGCACGTTCCGCCCGCCGGCGCGCCCGCTCGCGACTCACCGCGACGCCCACCGGTCGGACGGCGAGGGGCGTCGACGCTCAGCCACCGGCGGGCAGGGTGGCGAGCCAGTTACGCAGCAACACGGCACCGGTGTCTGCGGACTTCTCCGGGTGGAACTGCGCCGCCGACAGCGGCCCGCGCTCCACCGCCGCCACGAAGTCCGTGTCGTGGTGGGCCGTGGTCACCAGCGCGCCCGCGCCCGCCAGCGCCGCCGGGTCACCCATCGCGTACGAGTGCACGAAGTAGAACCGGCTCTCGGCCGGCAACCCGGCGAACAGCACCGACCCTCGGGGCGCGCGGACCGTGTTCCAGCCCATGTGCGGCAGGCGGTGCGCGGCCAACCGGGTCACCCCGCCGGGCAGCAGCCCGAGGCCCTTCGTCACCACCCCGTGCTCCTCGCCGTGCTCGAACAGCACCTGCATGCCCACACAGATGCCGAGCACCGGCCGACCCGCGGCCACCCGCTCCGCGATGACCGGACCCGCGCCCAGCGCGTCGATACCCGCCATGCAGGCGGCGTACGCGCCCACGCCCGGCACCACCAGACCATCGGCGGCGGCCGCCACGGCCAGGTCGTCGGTCACCCGGACGGTCGCGCCGGCCGCGGCCATCGCCCGCTCCGCCGAGCGCAAGTTGCCCGAGCCGTAGTCGAGCACCACCACGTCGGCGGTCACGACCCCGACCCCGGAATCAGCCGGAGCACCCCGGCCGCCGTGGCGAGCAGCGCCAGCAGCCCGGTGACCACGACGGCGCCACGCGGAGCGCCCTGTCGGTGCAGCGACCACGCCCCACCCACCAGCACCCCGGCCAGGATCAGCAGCAACGTCGGCAACGCGGCGCTCATCAGAGCCACCTTCCATTCGCGACTGCGGGGCTCCGCTGCGCTACACTCCTCGCGCTCATCAGAGCGCGCCCTTCGTGCTCGGAATCGCGCCCGCCGCCCGCGGGTCGATCGCGGTGGCCTCGCGCAGGGCCCGCGAAACCGCCTTGAACTGGGCCTCCACCACGTGGTGCGCGTCCGGGTTCCCACCGGGGCGCGCCGCCCGCAGCACGTCGACGTGCAGCGTGACCCGGGCCGCCTGGCCGAACGACTCCCAGATGTGCCGAGTCATGCTGGTCGGGTAGACCGGCCCGATGTACGGCGCGAGGACCGGCTCGTCGTGCACCACGTACGGCCGGCCGGACAGGTCCACCGCGGCCCGGACCAGCACCTCGTCCATCGGGACGGTCGCCGACCCGTACCGCCGGATGCCGGCCTTGTCGCCCAGCGCCTGGTCGAACGCAGCGCCCAGCGCGAGGGCCGTGTCCTCCATCGTGTGGTGCGCGTCGATCTCCAGGTCGCCCACCGTGCGTACGGTCAGGTCGTAGCCGCCGTGCCGGGCGATCTGGTTCAGCATGTGGTCGTAGAAGCCCACGCCGGTGCTGATCTCGGCCGTGCCGGTGCCGTCGAGGTCGATCTCGACGAGGACCTTGGTCTCCTTGGTGATCCGCTCCACCCGGGCGGTCCGGCTCATCGCAGGGTCTCCATTGCAGCTAGGAAGGCGTCGGTCTCGGCGGGCGTGCCGGCGGTCACCCGTAGCCAGCCGGGTAGGCCGACGTCACGGACCAGTACCCCCTGCTCCAGCAGGGCACGCCAGACGGCGGCCTGGTCGCCGCCTACCTCGAACAGCACGAAGTTGGCGTCACTGTCGGCCACCCGCAGACCGCGACCGCGCAGCGTCGCCACGATCCGGTCCCGCTGCGCCATGACCGCGGCCACCGTACCGAGCAGGGCGTCGCGGTGGGCCAGCGCCGCGCGGGCGGCGGCCTGGGTCAGCGCGGACAGGTGGTAGGGCAGCCGGACGAGCTGCACCGCCCGCACCACCGCCGCGTCGGCGGCCAGGTAGCCGAGCCGGCCGCCGGCGAAGCCGAACGCCTTGCTCATCGTGCGGGTCACCACGAGCCGCGGGTGGCCGGGCAGCACCGCGAGGGCGCTGACCGTGCCGGACCGGGCGAACTCGGCGTACGCCTCGTCGACGACCACCATGCCGGGCGCGACGTCGAGCACGGCGGCGACGACCGCCGGATCCAGAGCGGTGCCGGTCGGGTTGTTCGGTGAGCAGAGGAAGACCACGTCGGGCTGGTGCTCGCGGACCTGGGCGACCGCCTCGTCGGCCGTCAGCCCGAAGTCGACGCCGCGCCGCGCCGGCACCCACCGGGTGCCGGTGCCGAGGGACAGCAGCGGATGCATCGAGTACGCCGGAACGAAGCCCAGCGCGCTGCGCCCCGGCCCCCCGAACGCCTGGAGAAGCTGCTGCTGGATCTCGTTGGAGCCGTTCGCCGCCCACACCTGCTCGACGGTGAGGCCGTGCCCGAGATAGCCGGCCAGGTCGGCGCGCAGCGCCACCGCGTCCCGGTCCGGGTAGCGGTTCAGGTCGCGCAACTCGGCCGCGAGCGCCTTGCCGATCGCCTCGACGACCGGCTCCGGCACCGGGTAGGAGTTCTCGTTGGTGTTGAGTCGCACGGCCACGTCGAGCTGCGGCGCCCCGTACGGCGTCAGCCCCCGCAGGTCGTCGCGGATCGGCAGGTCGTCAAGATCGCTCACGCCGATCCTCCCGGGAAGCGGGCCTGCACGGCCTGTCCGTGCGCCGGCAGGTCCTCCACGTTCGCCAGGGTGACGACGTGCGGCGCCACGTCACGCAGCGCGGCCTCGGTGTACTCGATGAGGTGCACCCCGCGCAGGAACGACTGCACCGACAGCCCGGACGAGTGCCGGGCGCAGCCGCCGGTGGGCAGCACGTGGTTGGAGCCGGCGCAGTAGTCACCGAGCGACACCGGGGACCAGGCCCCCACGAAGATCGCCCCGGCGTTGCGCACCCGCAGCGCCCACTGGCGGGCGTCGACCGTCTGGATCTCCAGGTGCTCGGCCGCGTACGCGTCGACGACCCGCAGCCCCGCCTCCAGGTCGTCGACCAGGACCACGCCGCTCTGCTCGCCGGTCAGCGCCGTCGTCACCCGCTCGGCGTGCTTGGTGGCCGGCACCTGCCAGGCCAGCTCCGCCTCGACCGCCTCGACGAGCGCCACCGACGGGGTGACCAGCACGCTCGCCGCGAGCGGATCGTGCTCGGCCTGACTGATCAGGTCGGCGGCGACGTGCGCCGGGTCGGCGCTGTCGTCGGCCAGGATGGCGATCTCCGTCGGGCCGGCCTCGGCGTCGATGCCGACCACACCGCGCAGCAGCCGCTTGGCGGCCGTCACCCAGATGTTGCCCGGGCCGGTGACCAGGTCGACGGGCTCGCAGCGCAGCTCACCACCCGGGTCGACGGCAGACCCGTACGCCAGCATCGCGACCGCCTGCGCACCGCCGACCGCGTACACCTCGTCGACGCCGAGCAGCGCGCACGCCGCGAGTACGCGGGGGTCGGGCAGGCCGCCGTTGTCCTTCTGCGGCGGGCTGACCACCACCAGCGAGCGCACACCGGCCGCCTGGGCCGGCACCACGTTCATCACCACCGTCGACGGGTACATGGCCAGGCCGCCGGGGACGTAGAGGCCGACCCGGTCGACGGGCAGCCACCGCTCGGTGACCGTGCCGCCGGGCACCACCTGGGTGACGTGGTCGGTGCGCCGCTGGTCGGCGTGCACCTTGCGGGCCCGGCTGATCGACTCCAGCAGCGCCGCACGCACCGCCGGGTCGAGCACCCCCTCGGCCTCGGTGATCGCCTCGACGGGCACCCGCAGCACCTCCGGCGAGATGCCGTCGAACCGTTCACTTGCCTCCCGGATCGCCGGGTACCCATGCTCACGGACCGCCTCGACGAGCGGCTTGATCCGCTCGACGGCCACCGACACGTCGAGCTGGGCACGGGGCAGCAGACGGCGCGGGTCGCCGAGACCGTCGCGCAGGTCGATCCGATTCAGCACTCTTGCGAGTCTAGGCGGCCCGCCCGTCGCCCACCCCAGCCGCCCGCACGGCGGGACGGTGAGCCGGGCCACGCCGTCGCGGACGCGATTGGTTAGGCTCGACGGCGTGACCGCACGGCTGCCGGTGTTCCCGCTCGCAACGGTGCTCTTTCCCGGGTTGGTGCTGCCACTGCACGTCTTCGAGGAGCGTTACCGCGCCCTGGTGCGCCACCTGGTCGACCTGCCCGAGGGCGCGCCGCGCGAGTTCGGCGTGGTGGCCATCCAGGCCGGCTGGGAGGTCGCTCCCAGCGGGCCCGGCGCCCGCGCGGGCAACGGTGTCGGTGACGTCACCCTGCACGAGGTGGGCTGCACCGCCGAGCTGCGCCAGGTCACCGAGCTGGCCGACGGCGGCTTCGACATCGTCACGGTGGGCCGGCGCCGATTCCGGATCGCCGACGTCGACGACGCCTCCACGCCCTACCTGACGGCCGCGGTGGAATGGCTGCCCGAGGCCACCGGGCCGGACGAGGTGGCCGACCTGCTGGCCGCCCGGGTGATCGCCGTGTTCCGGCAGTACCTGGGGCTGATCCGCCCGGACCCGGAGGAGATCTCCGAGCAGCTTCCGGAGGACCCGACGGTGCTGTCGCACCTGGTGGCGGCCACCGCCGCCCTGACCGTCGACGACCGGCAGCGGCTCCTCGCGATCGACGACACCGCCGCCCGGCTACGCGCCGAGCTGCGACTGCTCAACCGCGAGGCGGCTCTGCTGCGCCAGGTGCGGGCGGTTCCGGTGCCGTTGTCGGAGCTGGCGTCCCCGCCGACACCCAACTGAATGCCGCCGGGTCGGGCTCCGGACGCAGCGACGGCCAGCGCGACCAGCCGGCCAGCAGGGTGTACGTGACGGCGGCGCCGAACGCCGGCAGCAGCAGGTTGCCGTGCGGCACGGGCAGCACGTGGAGCAGCCAGTCGACTCCGCCGGCCCGCAGGTCGGCGGGTTTGGTGAAGGCCTGCCCCGCTGGGGCGGTGTCCAAGAGCCGATCGAAGGTCGCCAGCCCGACCCGACGTCCCACCTGCCAGGCCACCGGGGCGGCGGCCAGCGTGCCCAGCACCGCGCCGAGCAGCCCGACGGGACCGCGCTGCCGGCGCAGCACGAACCACAGGACCAGCGCCGCGAGCACGCCGAACGCCAGCCCGAGCAGGCTGAACCAACCGTCCGCGGCGATCGGCTGCTCCGGCTGGGGCTCGGCGTAGATTGCGCCCTCGGCGACCTTGAGCACCGGGGTGTCCGGCGCGAGCGCCGCCCAAAGCAGCCCGAGCGGCGCGCCCAGCACGGCCAGGGCGAGCGCGACGCCGAGCACCGTCGACACCGTGCGCAGCGGCCGTCGCGGCTCTTCGAAGGTCAGCTCCACCCCACTCGGGTACGCCGCCGCGGCGTGACTTCCGTCGGGGTCGGACCCGAGCGGCGGCCCGGCCGGTGCGCTCGACACGGGCGACACGGCGGACTCGGAGTGCCCGGCCGACCAGCTCGGCGTGGGCGGCATCACCGACTCGTCCGGAGCCGGCGGCATCGCCGACCCACTCGGCGCCGGCGGCATCGCCGACCCGCCGGGAGCCGGCGGCATCGCCGACCCACTCGGCGTCGGCGGCATGGCCGACTCGCCGGGAGCCGGCGGCATCGCCGACCCGCTCGGCGTCGGCGGCATGGCCGACTCGCCGGGAGCCGGCGGCATCGCCGACTCGCTCGGCGTCGGCGGCATGGCCGACTCGCCGGGAGCCGGCGGCATCGCCGACTCGCTCGGCGTCGGCGGCGCGGCCGACGCCCGGGATGGCGCGGGCCGGTCGTCGAGGGTGTCGGCGTGCCGCTCAGGGTCGGGGTTGTCCGGGCTCACCCGATGATCCTCTCAGGCCCCGCGACCGACCGGGGCGCCGGTGGCGGCGAACCAGCTCACCGGGCGAACGGCTCCGCCATGGCCGCGGCGGCGCGCAGCCACGCCTGGCGGGTCTCCGGCTGAAGCTGGTGGTACTCGATCGACGAGCCGGTCTCCAACGCCGGGTCGTACGGCACCACGGCCACCGCGCGGGTCCGCGTGGCGAAGTGCCGTTCCAGGTCGTCCTGCAGGGGCGAGCGGCCGGGGGTCGGGCAGGAGATGAGGGTGACCGCGTTGTCGGCCAGCTCGCCCATCCCCTCCTCGTGCAGCAGGTCGAGCATCCAGTCGGCGCTGAACGCCGCGTCCTCGCGGGGGACGGTGGTCACCACCAGTTGGTCGGCGGCGTGCATCACGGTGCGCCAGTTGGCGCTCTCCACGTTGTTGCCGGTGTCCACGCAGATCATGTCGTGGGTACGCCGCAGCAGTTCGAGCACCCGCTTGACGGTGAACTGGTCGAGCCGCTGGGCGAAGCGCGGGCTCTCCTCGCCGGCCAGCACGTCGTACGAGCCGTCGGAGGCGTGCCGCAGGTAGTCGTCCAGCCGCTCCAGCAGGGTCGCGCCCTCCAGGATCTCGATCTGGGCGAGATCGCTGATCAGGTGCCGGATGGTGCGGGCATGCCGGGCGCTGCCGGCGCGCAGCCCGAGGGTGCCACGCAGCTCGTTGTCGTCCCAGGCCAGTACGCCCCGCCCCCGCACGCTGCCGATGGTGGCAGCGGCGAGCACTGTGGCGGTGGTCTTGTGCACCCCGCCCTTGGGGTTGGCGAACGCGAACACCCGAGGTGTGCCCAGGTCGCGGCGGAGCACGCCGGTGGCACGCTCCAACTCCTGGTCGACGCCCTGTGGACGCCACTCGATCCGGGCCGGGTAGCCGCGCTCGGCGAGGGCCGAGCCCGGGGACGTGGTGACCGGCGGGGCAGGTGGCGGCACGACCGCCGTCGGCACGACCGGTGGCGGCACGACCGGCGGTGGCACGACCGGCGGTGGCGCGACCGGTGGCGCGACCGGTGGCGCGACCGGTGGCGGCGCGACCGCGGGGGCCCGCGATGTCACCGGCGGCGCGGAGGCCGGATAGCCGGTCTTCGGCTGGTAACCGGTCTCCAGCAGCGCGTACCGGGACTCCCCGGCGGGGTTGCCGTGCCGGTAGCTGTTGTCCAGGATGGCGTACCGCGACTCCGGCTCGGCGCGGTGCGGCGGCTCGGGCTCGGCCGGGTAACCCGGGTCGGCGCGGTAGGTGGGCTCGGCACGGTAACCGGGCTCGGCGCGGTACGTCGGCTCGGCGCGGTAGTCCGGCTCGGGCTGGTACGCCGGCTCCGAGCGGTACACGGGCTCGGCACGGTAGTCCGGCTCGGGCTGGTACGCCGGCTCCGAGCGGTACGCGGGCTCGGACCGGTACACGGGCTCGGCGCGGTAGTCCGGCTCGGACCGGTACGCCGGCTCGGCGCGGTAGTCCGGCTCCGAGCGGTACGCCGGCTCGGCGCGATAGTCCGGCTCAGCGCGGTACGCCGGCTCGGCACGGTAGACGGGGTCGACCCGGTACGTCCCCTCGGCCCGGTAGCCGAGCTCCTGGCCGTACGACAGATCGGCCGGATGCCCGATGGCCGACGCGCGCCCCGCGTAGCCGTTGGGGGCCGCGCGTCGCGGCAGTGGGTCCGGGGACGCCTCGTCGGCCCGGCGCTCGGGCTCGGGTTCGGGCTGCTCCGCTGCCCGACCGCCCAGCCGGGCACGGTCGAGCAACGCCCGCCACCTCGGCGCTGGTTCGGCCGGCCGGCCCCAGCCGGTCTCGCTGCCCTCCACGGCCCGCCCTCCCAGCGCCATCGATCTCTGCCTGACAGGCTACGAACCAAACCCTATTCGGACCACACCTGGGGACGCACGCCACCCGGCGTAGATCACGACGGGGAGGGTGCCACCAGGCCGGCTTCGGGCGCGTCCGGGGAGGTGGCGACAGTTGGCGGGGCAGGCGCGGTGGTCTCCGCCGGAGGCGGCCCGGGTGACGCAATCGTCACGAGCGGTGCGGGTTCCGACGATTCGCCCATCTGCACCGGCGGCCTCGGTGTGCTCGACGTCGACCCTCCGCTCGCGCGCGGCGTCGGCGTCGGACTCGGCCCGGTGTCGGCCGGCGGGCGGACCACGTCGCTCTGCTCGGGCAGTGGCGGCGTGAAGACCGTACGGTCGAGTCGGTACACCTCGGGCGCCGGATCGACGGCCCGCACGTCCGGACGGGAGGCCACCCGTCGCAACACCTCCGGCGCCGCGCGCACCACCGCCGCGTAGACACAGGCGCACCCGGCGCGGTACGCCTGTGCCTCGGCGCTCGCCACGTCGGCGTCGACGACGTACCGCTCACGTAGCTCGCGCTCGGCGACGCCGTCGCCGCGCACCGCGGCGGCCCGCGCCCGGTAGTCGGCGGCCTCGCCGTCCTTGCGCGCAGCCACCCGCTCCATCTGCGCGACCACGTCGTCGGGCACCCGCAGGGCGGGCATCCGGACGATCTCGGTCTGCCGACCGGGCAGCGGCACCCGCCCGAAGACCGTCGAGACCGGGACGTCGCCGAGCACCATCGCCAGTCGCTGCGGCGGCAGGTACGCGTCGAGCGTCACCAGCGCGTACGTCCCGTCCCCGGTGACCGGCACGGTCGGGCCCAGTGCGGCCAGGTCAGCCGCCGCGGAGCTCAGGTAGCCCGGGACGGAGTCGCCGTCGGCCACCCCCACGCGGGTCACCTCGCCCACCGTCGGGTCGCCCACCGGAGCGTCGTCGACAGTCCAGAAGGCCGTGCCCAGCACCGCCGCCGCGGAGAGCACGGCGACCCAGGTGAGCACCCCGGACCGCGTCGGACGATCACCGAGACGGGCCACCGCCCGGGTCAGCGGCGGCAACAGCCGTTGGTCCAGCTGCCGCAGCAGGTTGCCGGCGCGCACGGGCGGGATCCCCTCGTCGGATCGATGTCGGGTGGTCGCCGCTCAGTCACGCAGGATCTCAAGCGCACGTTCCAGATCGTCAGGGTAGTCGCTGACGAACCGGACCTCGTCCCCCGAACGGGGATGCAAAAAGCTCAGTTCGCGGGCGTGCAGCCACTGACGGGACAGTCCGAGACGGGCCGAGAGGGTGGGGTCGGCACCGTACGTGAGGTCGCCCACGCAGGGGTGCCGCAAGGTGGAGAAGTGCACCCGGATCTGGTGGGTCCGGCCGGTCTCCAACCGGACGTCGACCAGGCTGGCAGCCGGGAACGCCTCAAGGGTGTCGTAGTGGGTGATGCTCGGCTTGCCGCCGGACACCACGGCCCAGCGGTAGTCGTGGGTGGGGTGCCGGTCGATCGGCGCGTCGACGGTGCCCCGCAGCGGGTCCAGGTGGCCCTGCACCACGGCGTGGTAGCCCTTGTCGACCTCGCGGTACTTGAAGGCCCGCTTCAACGCCGTGTACGCCTGCTCGCTCTTGGCCACCACCATGATTCCCGTGGTGCCCACGTCGAGGCGGTGCACCACGCCCTGGCGCTCGGCTGCGCCGCTGGTGGAGATGCGGTGGCCGATCGCGGCGAGCGCACCGATCACCGTAGGGCCGGTCCATCCCGGGCTGGGATGCGCGGCGACACCGACCGGCTTGTCCACCACGACGATGTCGTCGTCGGCGTACACGACGCGCAGGCCCGGCACCGCCTGCGGCACGACGGTCGGCGGCGCGACCGGGGCGGGCAGCGTGACCTCCAGCCAGGAGCCGGCCTTGACCTTGTGCGAGTTGGGTCGGGCAGCGCCGTCGACGAGGGCGTCGCCCGCGTCGACGAGGGCGGCCGCGGCGGTCCGGGAGAGACCGAACAGCCGGGACACCGCCTGGTCCAGGCGCATGCCGTCGAGACCGTCGGGTACGGGCAGGGAACGGTGGTCGCCGCCAGCGGCGAACGCGGAGGTCATGCCCGCTCCCGCTGCTCGGCGTCGGCGGTGGCGTCCGCGTCGGCGGTGACGCCGTCACCGCCGGCCCGACGGCCGTCGCGTTGACGACCGGTCAGCTCCAGCAGCACGGCCAGCACCACGCCGCAGACGAGCGAGCTGTCGGCGAGGTTGAACACCGGGAAGTACTCGCCGTACGGCCCGAAGACGCTGATCATGTCGACCACGTGGCCGTGGAAGGGGCCGGGCGCCCGGAAGATCCGGTCCGTGAGGTTGCCCAGCGCGCCGCCGAGCACCAGACCGAGCGAGATCGCCCACGGCAGCGAGCGCAGCCGCAGCGCCATCCAGACGATCCAGCCGACCACACCGATGGTGATCAGCGGGAACACCCAGGTGTAGTCGGCCCCGATGCTCCACGCGGCGCCGCTGTTGCGGGTCAGGCTCAGGTAGATCAGCCCGCCGAGTATCCGGACCGGCTCGCGGTCGGTGAGGCCGGCCAGCGCGAGGTGCTTGGTCACCAGGTCGGCCAGCAGGGCCACTAGGGCCACTCCGGCGAGGATCGCGACAGCCCGGGGACGGGCCTTGCCGCCGTCCGGGTCGGTGCGGCCGGGTTCGGCGGGCGGTGCTGCGGTCATGCGCTCCCCATCGAGGTGTCTCGGCGGTGATCGCTCACCGTCTCATCGCAGACGGGGACCGGGCTTCAGCGCCGCTCCTCCAACTGCTTGCACGTCACACACAGGGTGGCCGACGGGAAGGCGGCGAGGCGCTCGACCGGGATCGGGTTGCCGCACCGCTCGCACCAGCCGTAACCACCCTCGTCGAGGCGCTCCAGGGCGCGCTCGACCTGCGTGATCCGTTCCAGGATGCTGTTGGCGAGAGAGATCTCCTGCTCCCGCTCGAACGTCTTGGTGCCGGTGTCGGCCTGGTCGTCCCCGGCCGAGTCCGTCAACCGATCGCGCTGCAGCTCGGTGATCTCGCTCAGCGTCTGATCGTACTCGGCGCGAAGCTCGTCCCGCCGCGCCGCCAGCGCCGCCCGGATCTTCTCGGTCTCCGCCGCGCTGCGGGTGGCCTTGGCCACCGGCTTGCGGCCGGCGGTCCTGGTGTCGGCTGGCTTCGCCATGGGTCGCTCCCTCGGCCGGGGAGCCGCGCGGTCGCGGCACCTGGTCAGGGGGCACCGACCAAGGCGTCCCCTGAGTACGAAAAGGGGCGCACGGCGACAATGGCCGCGCACTCCGGAGGTTGGCAAGAATACGGAACGTACAGGCGTCCCACAACGTGGCGCACCGTCGCACCGCTCAACCGCCCCTAGCTCTGCCTAACTGGGGCAAAGGGAACGCTAGCAGATCAACCGACCGCTTCATCTCCGTACTCGCCAAACCATCGGGCCAGCCGACCCCGTCGGCTGACCGCCCGCAGCCGCCGTTCGGCGGCGTCGCGCACCCCACCGGTGGCAACGATCAGCAGGCTGTCGCCGGTCTTCAGCCGGGTGTCCGGGCCGGGCACGAAACCCACCCCGTCGCGCAGCACCAGGGTCACCGAGGCGCCCAGCGGCAACCGCAACTCGTCGACGTGTACGCCGGCCAGCCGGGAGCCCGGAGGCACCTCGAGTTGCAGCAGGTCGGCGCGCATCCGCTCGAGCGGGGCGGTCTCCACGTGGATCTCGGTGGCCTCGGCCGGCGCGGTGGTCCCCAGCCGACGGGCCAGCGGACCGAGCGTGCCGGTCTGCACCAGCGTGAAGATCACCACCAGCACGAACACCGCGTCGAAGAGGCGTTCCGCGCCCGGCACCCGTTCCGAGAGCGGGATGGTGGCCAGCACGATCGGCACCGCCCCCCGCAGCCCGGCCCAGGACAGGAACGCCTGCTCCCGCAGGCCGACCCGGAACGGCAACGCCGAGACGGCGACCGACAGCGGTCGGGCCAGCAGCACCAGCGCCAGACCGGCGACCACCGCCGGCAACACCGCCGCGTCCAACCGACCCGGCGAGACCAGCAACCCGAGCAGGACGAACAGCCCGATCTGCGCGAGCCACGCCAGCCCGTCGGCGAAGCCGAGGATCGCCTGCCGGTGCGGCAGACGGGCGTTGCCCAGCAGCACCCCGGCCACGTAGACGGCGAGGAAGCCCGAGGCGTGCAGCACGGCGCCGGCGGCGTACGCCAGGACGGTGATCCCCACCGACGCGATCGGGTACAGCCCGGCCGACGGCAGCGCGGCCCGGCGTAGCGCCCAGGTGCCGGCGAGGCCCGCACCCACGCCCACCGCCGCGCCGACGCCCAGCTCGTAACAGACCAGCGCGACCTCGTACCACCACGGATGCGACAGGCTCGGGTGCGACAGCAGCACCACCAGCAGCACGACCGGGGCGTCGTTCATGCCCGACTCGGCCTCGAGTGTGGCCACCAGCCGGGGCGGCAACCGCAGCCGCCGCAGGGTGGCGAACACCGCCGCCGCGTCGGTGGAGGAGAGCACCGCGCCGTAGAGCAGCGCCAACCGCCAGTCCAGACCCAGCAACAGGTGTACGGCGACGCCGACCACGACGATGCTGACGACCACACCGATCGTGGAGAGCGCGGACGCCAGCCCGAGCACCGGACGCAGCGTGCTCCACCGGGCGGTGAGGCCACCCTCGGCGATGATCACGATCAGCGCGCAGAAGCCGAGGGTCCGGGTCAGCTCGACGTCGTCGAAGCGGATGCCCAGCCCGGCCTCGCCGATGGCCACGCCGAGCGCCAGGTAGACCAGCAGGCTGGGCACCCCGAGGCGGCTCGAGAGCCGGACCGCACCGACTGCCACCAACAGCACTGCCGCGCTGAGCAGCAGCGCGATGTCCAGCCCGGGCGTCACGGTTGCCGGACCCGGGCGGTCCTCACCCCGCGGCTCCGTCGCGCAGTCGGCGCAGCACGGCGGACAGCTCGGGGGCGGGCCGGTCGACGAGGAAGAGCTTGTCCCGGTTGGCCGCGCCGGTGCGCAGCGACACCGTCGCCGGTCGGACGCCCAGCGCGGCGGCGAGGGCGCGACGGGCCGCCTCGGTCGCCTGACCGTCGACCGCCCGCGCGTGGACGGCGATCACCAGGGCGGGACCGTGCGGGCCGTCGAAGCGACCGCCGACGGCATCCCGGGAGGCGCCCGGCTTCACCCGTACGGCCACGGTGAGGGCGTCCTGCGGGGGCACCGGCAGCTCAGATCGGCCGGGCGTCGGTGAGCAGGGCGGTGGCCGGCGCGCACGTCGCGCAGGGCGTGAAGCCGAGCTCGACGGCCTCGGCGACCGGAAGCGTCTCGGGAATCCGGCCGATCAGGTGCGCGCACGCGGCCAGGTGGTATCGGGGTCGCCCGTCCACCACCTCGACGGGGTCGGGCAGCCGGGCGACACGGGCCGCCTCGGCGGGGGTGATCGGTTGTTCCGCGGGCTCGTCGGCCGACGGGTCGGCGGCAGCGGCGTCGGCCCGGTACGCCTCGTCGGCACGGGCCACGAACGGCCACGCCGGACTGACCGGCGAGGAGCCTGATCGGCCGTCTGCCGGGGTCACGATCGGCGCGTCGGGCTCGTACGGCGAGGCCGCGTCGTACGGCGGGGTCACCTCGTGGAGCGAGGCGGGGTCGGGGTCGAACGGCGGCTCGGGTGGTTGCCGCCACCCGGTGCCGCCGTTACCGACCGTCGAAGGTACGTGCTGGACCGGCACATCCGGCTCGGCCAGCGGTGGACCGTACGCGGCACCCGGCTCGGCCTGGCTGGCCGTGCGGAATGTCGCGCGCTCTCGTGGGCCGACCCGATCGGGGTCCGCCGCAGCGCGGTTGGCGGCTGCCTGGCGGGCGCCCACCACCAACGCCACGGCGGCCAGCAGACTGGCCGCGATGGAGATGGTCAACAGAATGCTGGAACCGCCGGCAAGACCGAACACCAGCAGCACCACAGCGACGAGGATGAGCAGGAGACTCGCGACTATCACGGCTCACCCCCGCCGCGTCGTACCGTCCAGGCGGGGCCGGCGACCGTCACCATCTGCGGAGAACGATCGCCGGCCGGTGCTCAGCGTCCGGCTTCGAGGGCGCCGGAGCGCCCGCCGCCGTACGAGCCGGCGAGGCCCGCCGCGGCCAACCCGTTGCCGCCGGCGACCCGGCCTGCCTCGGATCGGGTCATCTCGGCTTCGAGGCCCTGGCCACGACCGTCGAGGTCCCGCAGCTGGCTCTCCAGGTACGCCTTGAGCCGGGTGCGGTACTCGCGCTCGAACTGCTTGAGCTCCTCGATGTGCTTCTGCAGGGCCGTGCGCTTGGCGTCCAGGCCGCCCATGGCCTCCTGGTGCCGCTGGCGGGCGTCCCGCTCCAGGGCGTCGGCCTTCGCGCGCGCCTCACGGGTCACCTCCTCGGCCTTGCTCCGCGCCTCGGACAGCAGGCTGTCGGCCTCGCGGCGCGCGTCGGACACGTGGTCGTCGGCGGTGCGCTGGGCCATCATCAGCACCCGCAGCGCCTGCTGCTCACCGTCACCGGTGACGCCGGCCGGGCCGCCGGCCGCGCGGACCTGCTCCAGCTCGGCCTGCATGGCGCGGGCGGCCTGCTCGGCAGCGGACTTGTCGCGCTGGACCCGGTCGAGCTGGGCCTTGACGTCGTTGAGCTCCGCCGCCAGTCGGGCGTCGCCGCCGGGGCCGGCGGGGGCACCGCCACGGCCGCCGCGCTCCACCTGGGCACGCAGTTCGTTGTTCTCCTCGATGAGACGGGCGAGCTCGCGCTCGACCTCGTCCAGGAAGGCGTCGACCTCCTCCTCGTCATACCCCCGCTTGCCGATCGGCGGCTTTTTGAAGGCGACGTTGTGAACGTCGGCCGGGGTCAGCGGCATCGAAACTCCTCGGGTCAGTTGCGGCCGCGAAAGCGCGTCGGTCATCAGGCTGTTGCCACGATCGACGGCTCTAACACGAACTCCATCAGCACGAACAGGATAACCAGGAGCACAAGGGAGGCCAGGTCGATGCTCACGGTACCAATTCGCAGCGGAGGGATCACACGCCTCAACGCGTTGAGAGGGGGATCAGTGACGCTCCACACGGATTCCAGTCCTGCCGCCGCTCCGCGCCCCGGCTGCCACCGGCGGCCGTACTGCAGGACGGCGCTCAACACGAACCGGGACAGAAGAAGAAGCAGGAAGACATAAAGGATCAGGTACCACACTTGCAGTAAGATCGACAACACGGTCAGCGACGTCCCTCGGGTCGGGCGGGGTCAACTCAGACTGAAAAAACCGCCCTCAGCGATCTTGGCCTTGTCCTCAGCGGTGACCTGGACATTGGCCGGTGAGAGCAGGAACACCCGATTGGTCACGCGCTCGATCGTACCGCGCAGCCCGAACGCCAGACCGGCCGCGAAGTCAACCAGACGTCGGGCGTCGGCCTCGTCCATCTCGGTGAGGTTGATGATCACCGGCACACCGTCGCGGAAGTGCTCCCCGATGGTGCGCGCCTCCCGATATGTGGTCGGGTGCAGCGTGGTGATCTGGTAGCGCTGCTCCTCCTCGGGCACGACCACACGCTCCCGCGTCACGGCCTGCGGCGCGAGGGCCAGGTTGTCCCGCGTGTGGTAGGTCAGCGCGCCCGACGTCTCGCTGGCCGAGGACCGCGTGATCGACCGTACGCTCGACCGCTCGGCCCGCTCCGGACGCTCGGTGTCACCACGGTCGGACTCGGTGGCCCGACCGGTCGACCGCTCGGAGAGTCGGCCCCGCTCACTCGCGCGCGCCCGGGGAGCCGGCGGCTCCTCGGTGTCGTCGTCGTCCTCGTCGGCGAACTCCTCGGCGTACCGGCTCTGCCGGTAGCGCGAGTCACGGTAACCACCCTTGTCGTAGTCACCGTCGTCGTAGGCCCGCTCGTCGTCTTCCTCGACGAGACCGAGCCAGACCCCCGCCTTGCGCAGTGCACCCATCCCGCGCCCTCCCGTCCGCCGTGCGGCACTCGCCCCCGTGCCGTGTCGCCCGTCGCGAGTGGACAACCTGCCCATCGGACCGGAACCGCAATCCCCTGACACGCGATTCGCGTCGCGTGTCACGACCCCCACAAGGATCCGCCGCCCCTGAAACAACACTGATGTAATTTGCCTGTCTCGCGGTCAGGCTACCGCAGCGTGGGACGCATTCCGAGCAACGCGCTACCGACGCGGACATGTGTCGCGCCGTAGCGGATCGCGATTTCCAGGTCGCCGCTCATGCCCGCCGACAGCGCTGTCGCTCCCGGATGGACCGACCGAAACGCCTCCGCGATCTCGGCCAGCCGGGCGAAGGCCCGCTCCGGTGGCCAGCCCAGCGGCGCGACCGCCATGAGGCCCGCCAGCCGCAGCGTCGTGGCCTCGGCGACCGCCGCGGCGACCGCGTCCAGGCCAGACTCCGGATCGACGGACCCGGGCAGGGCGCCGCCCCGCGCCGGATCGCCGTCGATGCTCACCTGCACCAGGGCGTCCAGCGACCGCTCCCGCTGCGCCGCCGCGCCGTCCAGGGCCCGGGCCAGCCGTACGCTGTCCACCGAGTGCACGACGTCGGCGTAGCGGACCACCGACCGGGCCTTGTTGCGCTGCAACTGCCCGATGAAGTGCCACCGTGGACGCACCCCGGCGGCGGCCACCTCGGCCGACTTGCCGGCGGCCTCCTGGTCGCGGTTCTCCCCCATGTCGGTCACTCCGAGCCCGGCCAACGCCACCACGTCGCCGGCCGGGTACGTCTTGGTCACCGCGATCATCGTGACGTCGCCGGGGTCCCGGCCCGACTGGGCGCAGGCGTCGGCGATCCGGGCCCGTACCGTCGCCAGACCGGCCGCGAGTTCGGCGCGCCGGTCCGGTCGTACCGGGGCTGAGCTGTCGGTCATCGGCGGCGCTCAGGAGCCGTTCTTGAGAAAGTCGGGCACGTCCACGTCGTCGAAGAGCACCCGACGCGGCGACTGCGCCGGGGCCGGCAGGGTGGCCGGCGGCGGCGCCGGGGTGGTCTGCGGCGCCGGCTGGTTGGTGTTGGTCTTGCGGGTCGGCTCGGCCGCCTTGTAGGCGGGCGTGCCGCCGTCGAAGCCCGCCGCGATGACCGTCACCCGCACCTCGTCACCGAGCGCGTCGTCGATGACCGCGCCGAAGATGATGTTGGCGTCCGGGTGGGCCGCGTCGGTGACCAACTGCGCCGCGTCGTTGATCTCGAACAGGCCCAGGTCGGAGCCACCGGCGATGGAGAGCAGCACGCCGCGCGCGCCGTCCATGCTCTGCTCCAGCAGTGGGCTGGAGATGGCCGCCTCGGCCGCCTCGACCGCGCGGTTCTCGCCGCGGGCGCTGCCGATACCCATCAACGCGCTGCCCGCGCCACTCATCACGCTCTTGACGTCGGCGAAGTCCAGGTTGATCAGACCCGGGGTCGTGATCAGGTCGGTGATGCCCTGCACACCGGAGAGCAGCACCTGGTCGGCGGTGCGGAACGCGTCCATCATGCTGATGTTGCGGTCGCCGAGCGCCAGCAGCCGGTCGTTCGGGATGACGATCAGGGTGTCGCACTGGTTGCGCAGTTCGTCTATCCCGGACTCGGCCTGCACCTGGCGGCGCTTGCCCTCGAAGGAGAACGGCCGGGTCACCACGCCGATGGTCAGCGCGCCGAGCTTGCGGGCGATGTTCGCCACGACGGGCGCGCCGCCGGTGCCGGTGCCGCCGCCCTCGCCGCAGGTCACGAAGACCATGTCGGCGCCCTTGAGCACCTCCTCGATCTCGTCGCGGTGGTCCTCGGCGGCGTTCTTGCCCACATCGGGGTTGGCGCCCGCGCCCAGCCCGCGGGTCAGCTCGCGGCCGACGTCGAGCTTGACGTCGGCGTCACTCATCAGCAGCGCCTGGGCATCGGTGTTGATCGCGATGAACTCGACGCCCTTGAGCCCAACCTCGATCATCCGGTTGACGGCGTTGACGCCGCCGCCCCCGATGCCGACGACCTTGATGACCGCCAGGTAGTTGTGCGGAGGTGTCATCTCCGGTCCTTTCCCTTCGAGATTGGCTTCGACCGACCGGGTACGGCGTGGCCAGCCCAGCGGCCGACAACAGCTGCCACCAGCGAGGATCAGAGGTGAACCCTCACCCTCTACTAGAGGCTTACAGTTATGTCAACCACTGATCCTCTTCGGGGCAACGTAAGCGCCGCCGCGCCAGGAGCCAAGGACCCGACCGGCGTGTCGCCGGCCGGAGCGCGACTCGTCACGTCCGCAGGCCGCTCACCGGTCAGCGGAAGGTCACCACGTCCGGCGCGCTCACGTCGATCCGCTCGCTGTCCTCGCCGAGCAGCGCGGTGGCCACCCGGGCCTTGTCCGTACCCCGCGTGGCGTCGCCCCAGACCACCGTGCGGTTCCCCCGCAGCTTCAGGCTGATGCGGGCCAGACCCTCCACGCTCACGTCCACCAGCTCGGCGCGCAACTGTGGGGTCAGCGCGCCGAGCACCTCCAGCGCGGCCCGCGTGTCCGGGTCGTCGGCGGCGGGCCGGACCACCCGCACCAGCGGCAGCCCGGCCGGGCGGCGGGCCACCGTCTGGAACGCCAGGCCGCTGCGGTCGATCAGGGCGAACGCGTCCGCCTGCGGCACCACCGCCACCGCCGTCCGCTCGGTCACCCGGACCACCAGCGTGCCCGGCCAGTCCCGCGACACCGTGGCCCGCTCCACCGGCGCCAACCCACCGACCCGACGCGCGGCGGCGGCCAGGTCGACCCGCGCCAGCGGTACCCCGTCGGCCACCCCCACCGCGTCGCGTACCTGCACGTCGGTGACCAGCCTGGCACCCTCCACACGGACCGCGCGGACCCCGAACAGCCCGGTGCCGAGCACCGTCCAGGCGATCAGCCCGAGCAGCGCGAGCACCCCGGCGGCCACCGCCCACGGCAACGCCGCCCGCATCCGGCGCTGCCGGGCACGGGCCATGAACCGGCGGGTCGACGCCGGCACCGCGTCGCTGCCGGCGCGGACCAACTGCCAACGCCGGCCCGGACCACGCCGCGGTCCGCCGCCGTCGGAGGCGTTGGTCCGCCCGCGGGCGGGGCCGGGGCTCATCCGGCCGTGGGCGCCGCGCCGTCCGGTGCGGCGGCGCCGCCGAGGGCCGCCCCGTCGCCACCGGCCGTGGATCCGCCGGGCACCGGCTGGCCGATCGCCGGCGTCGTCGCCACCGGGTCGACGGTCGCGGTCGGCGCGGCGTCGGCGGTACCCGCCCCCAGGGCGGCCAGCAGTTCGTCGCCCATCAGCGAGATCGGCGGCGCTCCCATGGTCACCACGACGTCGCCCGAGCGGGCCCGACGGACCACCTCGCCCGGCGCGGCCTCCCAGGAGTCGACGAACACCTTACGGTCGGCGGGCAGGTCCACCGCCGCGATCAGCGCCGCCGAGCCCTCGCCGGGCTGACGCAGCTCGCCCGGCCCGAAGACCTCCAGCAGCACCACCTCGTCGGCGATGGCCAGCGCCTCGGCGATCTCCGCCTGGTTGTCGCGGGTGCGGTACAGCCGGTACGGCTGGAAGACGACGATCAGCCGGCCGTCCCCGGCCACCTCGCGCAGCGTCTGCAACGCCAGCATGATCGAGGTCGGGTGGTAGGCGTACTCGTCGTAGACCAGCACACCGTCTGCGACGCCCTTGCGCTCGAAGCGCCGCCGCACGCCGGGGAAGACCGCCAGCGCGGCCTCCGCCGCCTCCAGCGGCAGCTTGAGCAGGTACGCGGTCAGCACCGCCGCCGCGCTGTTGAGCCCCATGTGCCGACCCGGCACCGGAAGCCGGAACTCGCCCAGCGACCGCCCGTCGATCTCGGCCAGGTAGCGCACGCCGCGCGCGGAGGAGACGATCTCGGTCAGCCGCAGGTCGGCGTCGTCCGCCGCGCCGTAGGTGAACACCCGCCGCCCCTCGGCGCGCAGGGTCTCGGCCAGCCGACGACCGCCCGGGTCGTCGGCGCAGGTGATGATGAACCCGTTCGGGTCGGTGAGCCGCGCGAACTCCGCGAACGCCGCCTCCAGCGTCGCGAGGTCGCCGTAGGTGTTCAGGTGGTCCGGCTCGACGTTCGTGATGACCGAGACGTACGGGCGGTAGATGAGGAACGAGCGGTCGCTCTCGTCGGCCTCGACCACGAAGTGCTCGCCGGTGCCGTGGTGCGCGCCCGAGCCGACCTCGGAGATCTCCCCGCCGATCACGAAGGACGGGTCCACACCTGCCTGCTGCAGGACCATCGTCACCATCGACGTGGTGGTGGTCTTGCCGTGCGTGCCGGCGACAGCTATCGCCCGGCGGCCGGTCATGGCCGCCGCGAGAGCCTCCGAGCGGTGCAGCACCCGCAGGCCGCGTCGCCGGGCCTCGACCAGTTCCAGGTGGTCGCTCGGGATGGCCGAGGAGTAGACCACGGTGTCCACCCCGTCGAGGTTCGTCGCCTCGTGGCTGAGGTAGATGGTGCCGCCGAGCGCCCGTAGCCCCGCCAGCGAGGGCCACTCGCGCAGGTCGCTGCCGGAGACCCGGATGCCCCGGGTGAGCAGCAGTCGGGCCACGCCGAGCATGCCCACCCCGCCCACGCCGATCAGGTGGACGGCGCCCAGGTCCTCGGCGGTGAGCGTGCCGGCCGGGGTGAACTGCGCGGTCACCGGGCCACCGCCTCGAGGACGAACGAGCGCAGCGCCTCGTCGCCGTCACGCCGCCCGTACGCGGACGCGGCGGCCCCCATCGCGTACAGCCGCTGCGGATCGCGGATCAGCGGGATGACCGCGCGCTCCAGCCAGTCCGGGGTCAGCTCCGCGTCGTCGACGAGCAGACCGCCGCCAGCCTCCACCACGGGCAGGGCGTTGCGCTTCTGCTCCTGGTTGCTGTGCGGGTACGGCACGTAGATCGTCGGCAGGCCGATCGCGGCCACCTCGGCGACGGTCATCGCCCCGCCCCGGGCCAGCATCAGGTCGGCGGCGGCGTAGCCCAGCTCCATCTCGGACAGGTACGGCAGCGTCACGTACGGGACCGGCAGGTCGGTGGGGATCGGCACCGGCTCGTTGCGGGCGCCCATCACGTGCAGCACCTGCACACCGTTGCGGGCCAGCTCCTTGGCCGCGCCGGAGACCGCCAGGTTGATCGAGCGGGCGCCGGACGAGCCACCCGCGACGAAGAGCACCGGCAGGTCCGGACGGAGGCCGAACCGGGCGCGCGCGGCGTTGCGCTGCGCGTACCGGTCCAGCGCGGCGATGCTGCGGCGCAGCGGCACCCCGACCACCGTGGCGTCGCGCAGCGACTCGGCCTGGCTCGGCTGATGCGGGAAGCCGACCGCGATGTTCTTGGTGAACTTCATGCCGAGGCGGTTGGCGACGCCCGGCGGCACGTTCACCTCGTGGATCACCATGGGCAGCTCGCGCCGCCACGCGGCCAGGTAGGCCGGCACCGAGACGTACCCGCCGAAGCCGACGACCACGTCGGCGCGCACCTCGTCGATCACCTTGCCCGCCGCGCGGGCCGCCGTCCACATCCGGCCCGGGGTACGGACCAGGTTCATGTTCACCGACCGGGGCAGCTGGTACGCCGGGATCTGCCGCAGGTCGTAGCCGTGCGGCGGAATCAGCTCGTTCTCCATGCCCTTGGGTGTGCCGAGGCAGGTGATCCGGACGCCCGGGTCGTGTCGGCGCAGGCAGTCGGCGAAGGCGAGCAGCGGGTAGATGTGCCCCCCGGTGCCACCTCCCGCGAGCACCACCGAACGCAGCGGACCCATCAGCGTCTCCTCTCGCTCGCCGTACCCTGGCGGCTCCGGCCCTGCCGGACACCGCGCGGTGCGGCCTGGTCGTCCTCGCGCCGCCCGCGGGACCGGGGCACGGACCCTCGGCCAGCCGGCGGCGTCGCCGGTCGGCGACGCCGGCCGGGAAGCGGCGGCAACGGGGCCCAGAGTAGTCGGACCCACCGGGCCGGCGGACGGGCATGCAGTGCTCTGGCCGCATCGGGTTCGGCGCGGGCGAAGGACGCCAGCATCCCGATCGCCGCCAACGTCACGACCAGGGCACTTCCGCCGTCGGAGATGAACGGCAGCGGCAGGCCGGTGATCGGCAGCAGCCCGACCACCCCACCGACGTTGATCACCGCCTGGCTCACCAGCCAGGTCGTCACCGCGGCGGCCGCGAGCCGCCGGAACGGGTCGTCGACCCGCCGGGCGATGCGCAGACCGGTGTACGCGAGCACCGCGAACAGGCTCAGCACCACCGCGCAGCCGATCACCCCGAGCTCCTCGGCGATGATCGCGAAGATGAAGTCGTTGTGCGCCTCGGGCAGCCAGTCCCACTTGAGGCTGCTCTTGCCGAGGCCGACGCCGAACCAGCCGCCGTGTTCGATGGCCATCCGGCCCTGGTAGAGCTGGAGGCAGCCGTCGAGCTTGCACTCCTGCGGGTCGGGCGGGTCGATGAACGACGTCAGCCGCGCCAGCCGGTAGTTCTCCGAGCCGCGCTCGCCGGAGCCCGCGCCCAGCGAGGCCACGGCGATGAGCAGGCCAACGCCGAGCAGACCGATCACTGTCAACGCGCCGAAGACACGCGCCCGCACCCCGGCGGCCCAGAGCAGGCCGACGACCAGCGCCAGCAGGCAGAGCATGGTGCCCGTGTCGTTGTAGCCCACCAGGACGAAGAGCAGACCCATGACCGGAAACAGCGGAGTGGCCAGCTCCCGCCACCAGCCCAGCGCGGCCCCCTTGCGGGCGATGACGTGCGAGCCCCACAGCACCAGCGCGAACTTGGCCAACTCGGACGGCTGCACCTGGATCCCGCCGATGAACAGCCAGTTCAGCCGCGCCTCGATCGGCCCGAACGCGACCGACTTCTGATGGGTGAGCCGGCCGTAGGCCACCAGCAGGTTGAGCACCAGCAGCAGCGCTACCGAGGTGATCAGCAGCGGCCGGCCCAGGGCGCGGTACGTGCTGGCGGGCAGACGCTGGCACGCCCAGAACGCCCCGATGCCGATCACCGCGAAGATGGCCTGCTTGGTCACCGAGGCGGACGCGTTGCCGTCCTCGGCGTAGTCCTTCACGCTGGTCGCCGAGAAGACCATCGTCAGCCCGATGAGCAGCAGCAGGCCGGCGCTGGACAGCAGCAGGTAGTAGGAGGCCAGCGGCCGGTCCAGCAGGCCACGCAGCGCGGCCAGTCCACCGGCCGCGTCCAGTCCGCGCAGCGACGGCGACGCCGGCGTTTCCGGTGCCACGTCGCGCCTGGCCACACCCGGCTCCGCACCACGCGTCTCGTCCGACTGCTTGCCAACCTCCGTGGCGCGTCCCGCTTCCGCCGTCGGTGGCCGTCGCGGCCGACCGACTGTCCTGTCTTCGGTGTCTCGTTCCTCCCCCACACGGACATCATCACCGTTCGGCGCGCCCGAGAGGTCCACAACGCCGCACCGGGCGTGTCGGGCGGTGACGCCGTCCGCCGGACCCCGACCGGAGGGGAGGCACCCCTCCCCGCGCCACCGGTACCACCAGAGCCCACGGCCCAGCCGCAGCGCCAGCCCCGGCTACGGCCACCGGCGCCGGCCCGCTGACCAGCGGGCCAGCGGGTCAGCGGGTCAGCGGGTCAGCGGGCCAGCGGGTCAGCGGGCCAGCGGGCCAGCGGGCCAGCGGGTCAGGTCATGTTGGCGAGGAACTCGCTGTAGAACAGGCCCAGGGCGATGGCCACGCCGATGCCGGCGATGATCCAGAACCGGACCACGATGTTGACCTCGCTCCAGCCGGCCAACTCGAAGTGGTGCTGCAACGGGGACATCCGGAACACACGTCTACCGGTGGTCCGGAAGGAGATGATCTGGATCACCACGGACATCGTGATGATCACGAAGAGCCCGCCGATGATCGGCAGCAGCAGGATGGTCCGGGTGGACATCGCCATGCCGGCGATCAGGCCGCCCAGCCCCAGCGCCCCGGTGTCACCCATGAAGATCCGCGCCGGGGACGTGTTCCACCACAGGAAGCCCACACACGCCCCGGCGGCTGCCCCGGCTATCAGCGCGATCTCCAACGGGTCACGGACCTCGTAGCAGTACGGCTGGGTGTAGCTCGGGTCGGCGCACCAGTGGCGGTACTGCCAGAACGCGATCAGCGCGTACGCGGCCAGCACCATCACCGACGCGCCGGTGGCCAGACCGTCGAGGCCGTCGGTGAGGTTGACGCCGTTCGTCGCGGCCATCACCACGAAGATGAAGATGATCACCGCGCCGACCTTGCTGACCTCCAGGAAGTCGATGTCCCGGATGAAGCTCAGCGTGGTGCTGCCCACCGTCTCGGTGTTGGTGGCCTTACCGGTCGAGTCGGTCATCGTGCTCGGGAACCACAGCGCGATCACGCCGAAGACCGCGCCGACCAGGATCTGACCGAGCAGCTTGCCGCGCTTGTTGAGGCCGGCGCTGTTGCGCTTGCGCACCTTGAGGAAGTCGTCGAGGAAGCCCACCGCGCCGGAGAACACCATCAGCCCCAGCAGCACCAGCGCCGTGATGGTCGGCTCCACCTGCGCGATCTGGGCGTCCGGCAGCGTGGTCAGGGCCAGGTGCCCGGCCACGTACGCGATCACCGTGGCCAGGATGAAGACCACACCGCCCATCGTGGGCGTGCCCTTCTTGCCCTGGTGCATGGCCGGGCCGTCGGAGCGGATCGGCTGGCCGGCCTTGAGCCGGGTGAACACCTTGATCGCGATCGGGGTGCAGAAGAGCGAGACGACGAAGGCCACCCCGATGGCGACGATGATCGCCCTCATCGGCTGGCCTCCCCGGCGGCGTCCGCGCGCAGGGCGTCGGCCACCTCCCAGGTCCGGTACCGGGAGCCCTTGACCAGGACGACATCGCCCGGCCGTAGCTCGCCCCGCAGCACCTCGACGGCCGCCGCCTGATCGGTGAGCAGCACCGACTCTCCTCCCCATTTCGCTACCGCTGTCGCGCCTTCGTGGATCGGCGCGGCCGGCTCACCCACCACGAGCAGCCGGTCGACGCCCAGCTCGGCCGCGAGCCGGCCGACCTCGGCGTGGCCGTCGCGCTCGAACGGGCCCAGCTCGGCCATGTAACCGAGCACCGCGACGGTACGCCGTTCCCGACCGAGGCTGGCAAGCGCCCGGAGCGCGACCGCCATCGAGGCCGGGTTGGCGTTGTACGAGTCGTCGATGACCGTCACCCCGTCGGGCCGGTCGAAGACATCCATCCGCCGGGTGGACTTCAGCCCCAGCTCGCCGAGCGCCGTGGCCAGCTCGGCCAGCGGCATGCCCAGTTCCCGGGCGACCGCGGCGGCGGCGAGCGTGTTGCCGACCTGGTGGCGGCCGGTCAGCGCGAGCCGCACCGGCACGCGCCCCTCGGGCGTGACCAGGGTGTACGACGGGTGCCCCCGCTCGTCGAGCGTGACGTCCTCGGCGCGCAGGTCGGCGTCCGGCGCCTCGCCGTAGCGGACCACGCGCGCCCGCGTACGGCTCGCCATGGCGTCCACCCGGGGGTCGTCGGCGTTCAGCACGGCCAGCCCGTCGGCCGGCAGCGCCTCGACCAGCTCGCCCTTGGCCTGGGCGATGGCCTCCTGCGAGCCGAACTCGCCGATGTGCGACGTGCCGACGTTGAGCACCACCGAGATCCGCGGCGGCACCAGCTCGCACAGGTAGCGCACGTGCCCGATGCCCCGCGCGCCCTTCTCCATGACCAGGTAGCGGGTGTCCGCCCCGGCCAGCAGAGCCGTGTACGGGTGACCCAACTCGTTGTTGAACGAGCCGGGCGGCGCGACCGTGGCGCCGAGCCGGGCGGTGAGCTGCCCGATCAGGTCCTTGGTGGTGGTCTTGCCGGACGAACCGGTCACCCCGATCACGGTCAGCTCGGGCAGCCGGGCCACCGCCGCGCGGGCCAGCCGACCCATCGCGGTCAGGGCGTCGTCGACGAGCACCATCGGCACCCCGGGCACCTCGCGGGTGCCGAGCACGGCCACCGCGCCGGCCTCGACCGCCCTCGCCGCGTAGTCGTGCCCGTCGACCTTCTCCCCCGGGAACGCCACGAAGAGCGAACCGGGCCCGACCTTGCGCGAGTCGAACTCGACCGAGCCGGTGACGGTGACGGCCGGGTCGGCGGCGACGAGCCGCCCGTCGACGGCCGTGGCCACCTCGGCCAGGGTCAGGGCGATCACCGCTGACCCGCCCGGTCCGCGAAGCGGGCCCGCAGCGCGTCGGCCAACTCGATGCTGTCGTCGAACGGGAACACCTCGCCCGCCACCTCCTGGCCCCGTTCATGCCCCTTGCCGAGCAGCGCGATCACGTCGCCCGGCTCGGCCAGCCGGACCGCCTCGTCGATCGCGTCCCGGCGGCCGGCCACCTCGATGATCCGCGCGGCCGTGCCGGCCCGGTACGCCCCGGCGAGCACCTCGGCGCGGATCTCGGCCGGATCCTCGGTACGCGGGTTGTCGTCGGTCACCAGCACCACGTCGGCCCCCTCGGCGGCGGCGGCGCCCATCACCGGCCGTTTGCCCCGGTCACGGTCCCCACCAGCGCCGATCACACAGATCAGGCGGCCGGCGCTCAGCTCACGCAGCGCGGCCAACGCCGCCACGATCGCGTCCGCCTTGTGCGCGTAGTCGACGACACCGCGTACCGGCCCGGCGACGTCGACCAGTTGCAGGCGACCGGGGACGCCACCGCAGGCGGCCACCCCGTCGGCGGTGGTCCGCGCGTCCACCCCCGCGCCCACCAGCGCGGCGATGGCCAGCAACGCGTTGGCCACGTTGTGCCGGCCGGGCAGCGCCACCCCGGCGGACACGACCACACCGTCCGGGCCGTGGGCGGTGAACCGCTGGGCGTACCCCTCGCCGTCGACACCGTCGGCCCACCACGTCGCGGTCGGGTCGCCGGCCGCCGAGTAGCTGACCGTCGCCGGCTTGTAGAGCGGCGTGAGCGCAGGGTCGTCCCGGTTGAGCACCTCGACCGCACACCGACCGTCGAAGAGTTGCGCCTTGGCGGCGAAGTAGTCGGCGCTGTCGGCGTGGAAGTCCAGGTGGTCGGAGCCGAAGTTCGTGTAGCCACCCACGGCGAAGCGCACCCCACCGACCCGACCCATGGCCAGGGCGTGACTGGAGACCTCCATGACCACGGCGGTGACCCCACGCTCCCGGGCGGTGGCCAGCATCGCGTGCAGGTCGGTCGCCTCCGGGGTGGTCCGCACGCTGTCGATCACGAGGTCGCCGAGGCGGGTCTCGACGGTGCCGATCAGCCCGGTGGTGTGTCCGGCGGCGCGCAACCCCGACTCGACCAGGTACGCCGTGGACGTCTTCCCGGCCGTGCCGGTGATGCCGATGACGGTCAGGTCGGCGGTCGGGTCGCCGTACACGGCCGAGGCCAGCTCGCCGAGGGCCGCGCGCGGGTCGGGCACCACCAGGGCGGGCAGGCCACTCGCCGCCGCCAGCTCCGCGCCGGCCGGGTCGGTCAGCAGGGCCACCGCGCCCGCCTCGGCCGCGCCGACGGCAAACTCCGCGCCGTGGCGGCGGGCGCCGGGCAGGGCCGCGTACAGGTCGCCGGGGCGGACCTCCTGGCTCGCGTGGGTGGCACCCGTGACGACCACGTCGGCGGCGTCCGCCGGCAGGTCGACGGCGAGCCGGACGGCGAGGTCACCGAGCCGGACGCCGGTCACGGTACGTGGACGTGGATTGCCGGGCACGGCGTCAGACCCTACCCGGTCGTCCGGGTCCGGCCGCACAGCCGCCCCGGTGGTTCGTCGGCACTCACCGATGATGTCGTGCCTCCGCTGGTCAGCGCGGATAGACCACGAACTTCGGTGCCGAACCACTCGGGGACGGCGGCACACGGTAGTGACGCAGCGTGAACTGCATCATGTCCCGGAAGGCCGGGTTGGCGATCGCCGCGCCACCGCCACCGGGGGCGTACACGAAGACCGCGATCACGTACCGGGGCTTCTCGGCGGGGGCCATGCCGATGAAGGAGGACACCTCGCCCGGCTGCTTCTTGCCGTCGACCAGACGCCAGCCGGTGCCGGTCTTGCCGGCGACCCGGTAGCCGGGGACCGCGGCCAGGGTGCCGGTGGCGCCCTCGACCGTGGTGACCGCCTCCAGGATGGTGCGCAGCGCCGCCGCGTTCTGCGGGCTGAGCACGGGGCGGGTGACCGGCGCCGTCGCCGGGGTGTGCTTGCCGTCCGGGCCGATCGTCTCCTTGACCAGGTGCGGCTGCACGTACGTGCCGTCGTTGGCGATCGCGGCGTACGCGGCGGCCATCTGCAGCGGCGTGGCGTCCACGCTGTGCCCGATCGGCACCGACCCGTACGACGAGCCGCTCCACTCGTCGGCCGGCAGCAGCCGGCCGCTGGCCTCGCCGGGCAGGCCCTCGCGGGTGGGCTGTCCCAGCCCGAACCGCTTCTGGTAGTCGATCAGCCGTTCCTTGCCGAGCTTGTCGGCGACGGTGATGGCGCCGACGTTCGACGAGAAGGCCAGCATTCCCGGCAGGCTCATCTTCCGGCCGTTGGCGGGATGCGTGTCGGAGAACCAGGTGTCGCCCATCTTGATGCTGTTCGCGATGGGCAGCGTGGTGTCCGGGGTGATCACCCCCTCCTGGAGCGCCGCGCCGTAGGTGATCGCCTTGTGCACCGAGCCGGGGTCGACCACGAAGCTGGTCGCGGCGTCCTCCCGGGCGACCGGGTCGCTCGGGGTCGGCTTCGCCGCGTCGTAGGTGGGGTGGCTGGCCTGGGCCAGCACCTCGCCGGTGGGCACGTCGATGATGACGGCGGCGGCGGTCGCGCCGCGCTGCCCCGCCATCCCCGCACTGAGGATCTGCTGGCAACGGAACTGGAGGTCCCGGTCGATGGTGAGCGCGATCGAGCTGCCCGGTTTCGCCGGAGTCGTCTTGCTGTAGCCGCCGGGGATCGGCGCGGCGAGGTCACCGAGGCCCGCCTCGTACACCCGTCGGCCGTCCTGCCCGGAGAGCAGGTCGTCGTAGCGGGCCTCCAACCCTTCCAGGCCGTCCATGTCCTCGCTGGTGAAGCCGATCAGGTTGGCCGCCAGGTCGCCGCCGGGCACCTCGCGGCGCTCGTCGCGGTGCACCCCGATGCCGGGCAGGTCCAGCGCCAGCACCTGCTTGGCCCTCGGGATCTCCACCCCCCGGGCCAGGTACTCGAAACGGGACGCGTTGCCGTTCTCCAGCTTGCGCGGCTTCATCAGCTCGGCGAGCTTCGACGCCGGGATGCCGAGCAGCGGGGAGAGCGCCTTCGCGGTGGCTGCCGGATCCTTGATCAGGGTCGGGTCGGCGAACACGTACCGGGCCTCGACGCTGTGGGCCAGCGGCTCGCCGGTGCGGTCGTAGATCGCGCCGCGCGGCGCGGGCAGCTCCACCGTGCGGGTCCGGTCGGCGACGCCACCACCGGCGTACGCCGGGGCGTCGACCGTCTGGAGGAAGATCAACCGCACCCCGATGACGACGAAGAGCGCCAGGGTGAGCACGGTGCCCAGGCGCAGCCGCAGCCGCGGGTCGGCGAGCTTCGGCGGGCGTGGCGGCTTGCGGGAGGGCCGGCGGGCGGCCGGACGGTCGGCGCGGCCGGGCGCGCGCGGCGTGGTGCGGCGGCGCAGCGGCGGCTCGTCGCCGGCCAGGCCGCGCCCAGCGACGGTTCGCACGACGCCGCCCCGGCCCGCCGCCGGGGCGTCCCGCCGGCCGGAGCGGGCGGCGGCCCGACCGCCGTCGAGCACCTGCAACGCCGGTCGGAACGGGTCGCCGGACCGCGTGCTGCCACGAGGGGTACGCCGCTGCTCGGCGTTCGCGCCCCGTGCGGGCGTGCCGCGCTCCTCGCGGACCGTCCGACCCCTCGGGGTGTACGCACGAGCGCCCGAGATGCCACCGATCCCCTGCTCACCCGTGCGCGACTCGGAGCCGGCGGCGTCCCGCGCAGAACCGCGCCGGGACCCCGTGGGGTCCCGGCGCGGCTCGTCCGACCTCGGTGGCACCGGTCAGCCTCCCGCACCCTGGCTGGTGACCGACGGCTCGCCGGTCGCCGGCTTCGGCACGCCGATCGGCTTGCCGTCCGGCATCCGGATGTACGCCGGCTCACCGGCGTCCACCAGGCCCAGTCGACGTGCCTCGGCGGTCAGGTTCCCCGGCGCCTTGGCGTCGGCGATCTCCTTGTCGAGCTGCTGCTTCTCCAGGTCCAGTCGGGCCTGCTGCTGCTGCAGCTTCTCCAACCGGAACGCGTTCTCATTGATCTTGGTGTTGACCGCCAGGATGCCGAACACCCCGCCGACGACCAGCACCACGATCAGCGCCGCGAACGGCGCGCGCGGCACCGACACCGGCGGCGGCGGCGCAACCCGCAGCCGCGGCGAGCGGGCGGTCGCCGTGGCGGCAGCCTTCTCGGCCGGACGCAGCGCGGCGCTGCCCTGGGTGGGGAACTCGCGCGCCCCCCGGGCGCGAGTCTCCCCCTGCCGGTTGACCCGATCGATGCGTGGCGTACCGTTCCCCACGCGCGCGGCTCGCTCCGCTGCGGTCCGGCCCCCCGACCGCGGTGCGCGCTGCCCGCCGCCGGTGACGTCCCGGCGGTCGCGCTTGTCAATGTTCATGTCCCCTCCCCCTCTACATCCGTCCCTCTGCCGTCCGCCGGCGCCGCTGGATCCCCCACGGATCCCGCTGACCCCGTCCCCGGTTGGTGCATCGCCTTCACTCGTCGGCGGGACCGTTCGCGGTCGGTCCGTCCCTGCTCTGTCGCGTTCGGGTCGAGTCGCTCCGCGGCCCGCAGCCGCACCGAGGCGGCGCGCGGGTTCGCGGCGACCTCCGCCTCCCCGGGCAGTTCGGCGCCCCGGCTGAGCAGCCGGAACGTCGGACCGGACCCGGGCAGCTCAACCGGGAGGTCGACCGGGCCCTTACTGCGGACCCGGTCCGCGAGCGCCGCCTTGGCGAGCCGGTCCTCCAGCGAGTGGTAGGACAGGACCACCATGCGACCGCCCACGGTCAGTGCGTCGAGCGCGGATGGCAACGCTGTCTCCAGCGCTGCCAGCTCTCTGTTTACCTCGATCCGCAAAGCCTGAAACGTTCTCTTTGCCGGGTGCCCACCCGTTCGTCGGGCCGGTGCCGGAATCGACTCCCGGACCAGCTCCGCCAACCGCGCGGACGACGTGATCCGGACGCGCTCGCGCTCCCGGATGATCGCCGAGGCGATCCGGCCGGCGAACTTCTCCTCGCCGTACACGCGCAGCACCCGCGCCAGGTCCGGATGGGCGTACGTGTTGACCACCTCTTCGGCGGTCACCCCCCGGGTCTGGTCCATCCGCATGTCCAGCGGCGCGTCCTGCGCGTACGCGAACCCGCGGTCGGGCGCGTCCAGTTGCAGCGACGAGACACCCAGGTCGAACAGGATCCCGTCGATGCCCGGATAACCCAGCCGCTGGAGCACCTCGGGCAGCTCGTCGTAGACGGCGTGCTCCAGGTGCACCCGGTTGGCGAACCGCGCCAACCGCACCCGTGCGTGGGCGAGCGCCTCGGTGTCCCGGTCGAGCCCGATCAGGACCGTGTCCGGATGCGCATCGAGGACCGCCTCCGCGTGCCCGGCCAGGCCGAGCGTCGCGTCGACGTACACCGTCCGGCCGCCTCGACCCAGCGCGGGGGCCAACAGCTCGAGACACCGCTCGAGCAGCACCGGCACGTGCGTGCCGCGCAACTCCCCCATGATGACCCCCACTGGTTGAAACGTCCGTTCTTGTCGCGCGCCTGCCGTGGAGACGGCGCTCCCGTCGTACCGCCAGATCCCCATCCGCTCCCGCCCGACACCGGCTCTCGCCGGATGACTGGATCGTGCGCCTGGCACCGGGGAAGTGATGCCAGGAACTCGAAAGCGGCTGGAGATCTCGCAGTACGTCGGGCGCCGTTCCGCCCTACAGACCGCCGGGCAGCACCCCCTCCTCGATGTCGGCGAAGTCGTCTTCGCTCTCGGCGAGGTAGGTCTCCCAGGCGGCCTTGTCCCAGATCTCCACCCGCGTGCTCGCGCCGATGACCACCAGGTCACGGTCGAGCGCCGCGTACGCACGAAGGTGCGCCGGAATCGTCACGCGGCCCTGCTTGTCCGGCACCTCGTCGTGCGCGCTCGCGAAGAAGACCCGGCTGTAGGCCCGGGCCGCCTTGTGCGTCATCGGCTGCGCGCGCAACTGCTCCGCGATGCGCTGGAACTCGGGTGTCGGAAAGACATAGAGGCAGCGATCCTGCCCTTTGGTGACCACGACACCCCCCGCCAGCTCATCCCGGAACTTGGCCGGAAGGATCAACCGGCCCTTCTCGTCCAGGCGTGGGGTATGGGTGCCGAGGAACATCGGCCCAACCCCCTCGCCCTTGAGCGGCGTTCGCGGCACCGCCGACCCCCCGGGCCGGTGAGCCCTCCCGGCCTCACCATCGGGCCCCACTCTACTCCACTTCCCTCCACCTGCAACCAGATTCGCCCGCGTGGCGCGTCCGATCCGCTCGCAAAACCGCACGTCACAGGGGGTGGAGCGCAGTGGAGGGCCCACGCGCCCGTCCGGCGTGGTCCGCTTTCTGACATAGATCGACTCCGTCCGGTGGAGCGCGAACCGACGTCCCGCACGAACGCCACGGCCGAACGGTTCACGGTCGGCGGCGATCTGGCGAGGCGGGCGGTCCGGTAACCTCGCTCGCGTGACGGACGCGAAAATGCCCCTACGGGCCAAGGTGGCCAGCTCCGTGTCACGGACCGCCGCGGCGCTCTCCCGGGCCGCCGGCCGTGGCGACGGTTCGGTGATCGGCGGGTGGATCGGGCTGAAGATCGACCCGGACCTGCTGGCGCACCTGTCGGCCGGACGCGCCATCGCGCTCGTCTCCGGCACCAACGGCAAGACGACCACCACCCGGTTGACCGCCGCCGCGGTCGGCGTGCTCGGCCGGGTCGCCACCAACTCCTTCGGCGCCAACATGCCCAGCGGGCACACCTCGGCGCTGGCCAAGGCCGGCAGCACCCCGTACGCCGTGCTGGAGGTCGACGAGCACTACCTCGCCCAGGTGCTGGAGTCGACCGAGCCGCACGTGGTCGCGCTGCTCAACCTCTCGCGCGACCAGCTCGACCGCGCCAAGGAGGTCGCCATGATGGCGCAGCTCTGGCGCGCGGCCCTGGTGCGGCACACCAACGTGCGGGTGGTGGCCAACGCCGACGACCCGATGGTGGTCTGGGCCGCCACCCCGCCGGCCGACCCGGCCCGCGGCATCAACCCGCCGCACGTGACCTGGTTCAGCGCCGGCCAGCGCTGGCACGACGACTCCTGGGTCTGCCCCGAGTGCGGCTCCACCATCGCTCGCTCCGGCGACCAGTGGTGGTGCACCGGCTGCGCCCTGCGCCGCCCGGAGCCGCACTGGGTCGTGGAAGACGAGGGCGTGCTCGATCCCACCGGGGCCTGGCACAAGGTCTCTCTCCAACTACCCGGCAAGGTCAACCTGGGCAACGCGGCGACCGCGCTGGCCGTGGCGTCCGAGTTCGGCGTACGCCCCGTCGACGCGGTGTCCCGCCTCGGCATCGTCACCTCGGTGGCCGGCCGGTACGCGCAGGTCGACAGGGACGGTCGCAACATCCGGCTGCTGCTGGCCAAGAACCCGGCCAGCTGGCTGGAGGCGTTCGACATGGCCGACGAGGCGGCGACCCTGCTCTCCATCAACGCGCGCGACCCCGACGGGCTGGACACCTCCTGGCTGTTCGACGTCGACTTCGCCCCGCTGCGCGGCCGGCAGGTGTTGATCACCGGTGACCGGGCATACGACCTGGCGGTTCGGCTGGACGTCAACGACGTGCCCTTCCAGCACGTCCGCACGTTCGACGACGCCGTCCGGTCGGTCCCGCCCGGGCGGCTGGAGGTTATCGCGAACTACACCGCGTTCCAGGACATCCGAGCGGAGTTGGACCGTGTCAACTGAGAGTCTGCGCATCGTCTGGATCTACCCCGACCTGCTGTCCACCTACGGCGACCGGGGCAACGCGCTGATCCTGGCCCGGCGGGCCCGCCAGCGCGGCATGCCGGTCGAGGTACTGGAGGTCCGCTCCGACCAGCAACTGCCCGCGACGGCCGACATCTACCTCGTCGGCGGCGGCGAGGACGGCCCGCAGGCGCTGGGCGCGCAGCGGCTCATCGCCGACGGCGGTCTGCACCGGGCGGTCGCCCAGGGTTCGGTGGTCTTCGGCGTCTGCGCCGGTTACCAGCTGCTCGGGACGTCCTTCTTCGCCAAGGGCGTGCAGTGCCGCGGCCTGGAGCTGCTCGACCTGCGGTCCGACCGGGGCGAGAGCCGGGCGGTCGGCGAGTTGGCCGGTGAGATCGACCCGCGGTTGGGCCTGCCGGCGCTGACCGGTTTCGAGAACCACGGCGGGCGCACCCACCTCGGCCCGGAGGTCTCCCCCCTGGCGCGGGTCACCGCCGGGGTGGGCAACGACGGCGCCACCGAAGGCGCCTGGCGTGGCAAGCTCCTCGGCACCTACTCGCACGGGCCCGCGCTGGCGCGCAATCCGGCCCTGGCCGACCTGCTGCTGCGCTGGGCCACCGGGGCACACCAGCTCCCGCCCCTGGACGACACCTGGCCCGACCGGCTCCGCAACGAGCGCCGTTCAGCGGTGGCCGCCGCCCGGGCATGATCCGCGCCGTCCGGCGGCTGCTCCGGCAGCCGTCGGCCGCCCGGTTCGCCCTGCTGGTCGCACTGATCGGCGGGTGCGGGCTGCTGCTGCTCCTGGTGCCCCGACCGGATCCGGCGCGGCTGCCGGTGCTCGCCGACCGGTTGGGCGGCCTCGCGCCGGTGGCGGCGATCCTCGGCGGCGCGCTGCTGATGGTCGCGCTGGTTCCCCGTACCTTCGTCACGCTCGCCGCAGGCGCGATCTTCGGTCCCCTGGAGGGTGCCGCGTACGCCCTGGGCGCCGCGTTGGTGGCTGCGGCGATCGGGTTCACGATCGGCCGGCGGCTCGGCCGGGAGTTCGTCGCCGAACGGGTACGCGGCCGGCTGGCCCGCCTCGATGGCTGGTTCGCCCGGCAGAGCGTGTTCGGCGTGGTCACCGTCCGCCTGCTGCCGATCGCGGGGTTCGGTCTGGTCAGCTACGGATACGGCACGACCGGCGCCCGGGTGCTGCCGTTCCTCGCCGGCAGCGTGATCGCCTCCGCACCGACCGCGTTCGGCTACGCGGCGATCGGCGCGGCGGTCAGCTCACCCGGCCACGTCAACTGGTACGCCGCCGCGCCTGCCAGCCTCGGCCTGATCGCCAGCGTCGTGCTCGTACACCAGTGGTGGCGCGCCGAGCGCCGACGCCGGTCGATGCCGGCCTGACCGTGTCCCGACCGATTCAGGTCGAGGGAGTACGCCGCTGGCAGGAGTGGCCGCTCACCCACCGCCGCACCGTCGCCGCAGTGCTGACCGCGTGAGTTGCCCTGTGTCAAGCCGCCGCAAGTTGATCTTGTCTGATCAGCTGTTGGAGGGCTCTGTGGTGGTCTGGGTCGTAGGCGGT